>JAJPJZ010000272.1 GCA_021323935.1 Terriglobia bacterium
AGCAGCGTGTTGTCCGAGTTGCGCCCGCGCACTCCCTGCGGCCCGTCAACATGCCGTACGCTGATCGCAATCCCCGCAATCTCCGCAATGATCTGCGCCAGTTGGTTGATCGACACCATGCGGTCCTGCCCCAGGTTCAGCGGCTCGGCAAAGCTCGATTGCATCAGCAGGTAGATGCCCTGGATGCAGTCATCGATGTAGCAGAACGAGCGCGTCTGCTCGCCGTCTCCCCACATCTCAATCTCCTGCCGCCCCGTCAGCTTTGCCACCGCAATCTTGCGGCACAGCGCCGCCGGCGCTTTCTCCCGCCCGCCTTCCCACGTCCCCAGCGGCCCAAAAATGTTGTGGAAGCGCACAATCCGCGTCTCCATCCCGTAATCTTCCCGATAGTGCAGGCACAGCCGCTCGCTCACCAGCTTCTCCCATCCGTAGGCGTCCTGCGGGTCGGCCGGGTAGGCGTGCTCTTCCTTCAGCGGCTCCACCTCCGTTTCCCGCTGCCGGTACTCCGGGTATATGCACGCCGACGAGGTGTACAGGTAGCGACTCACCCCGTTCTCCCGCGCCGCATCCAGCGTGTGGATATTAATCAGCGAGTTGTTGCGCAGGATCTGCGCGTGGTTGGCGGAGATGAATCCCATCCCGCCCATGTCTGCCGCCAGCGCGTACACCTGGTCCACTCCCCGCGTCGCCGCCAGAGCCTTGTCCCACCGCCGCAGGTCCCCAATCACAAACTCGTCCGCGTCCGTGCGCGTGAACTCCGGATACTTCACGTCCGCCCCGCGCACCCAGTACCCCGCACGCTTTAAATGCGTCACCAGATGATGCCCGATAAAACCGCCCGCCCCCGTCACTAACACTCGCGTCGCCATATACCTCCCCAAAGGCAGCTCGGAACAGCAACTTCGCACTGTAGCGCCGCCGCTGATGCGGGGTCAACCTTCCGTGCACCGCGTTATCATGACTTAAGTTCAAACCTGCAAATGCTGAATGAATCGACCAAGACCGGAAAAGCTGTGGCGCCCAAGCCGCTCGCAATCAGCGAGATCACACTGACTGACGGCGAAATTCAGGCCGCCGTCGATGTGCTGCGCTCAGGCGCGCTGCGCCAGGGCAGGCAATGCGAGGCGTTTGAGCGCGAGTTTGCTGCTTACGTGGGCGCCAGCCACGCCGTGAGCAGCGCCAACGGCACGGCAGCGCTGCACCTGGCGTACATGGCATTTCTGAACCCCGGCGATGAAGTGCTTGTTCCCGCGTTTACCTTCATCGCGACCGGCAGCATGGTAACGGCTGCGGGCGGCCGCCCGGTGATGTGCGACGTGGACCCGCACACATTCCTCATCGACCTTGCGGACGCCGAACGGCGCCTCACCCAGCGCACCCGCGCCATTTCACCCGTCCACCTGTTCGGCAATCCTTGCAATGTGGATGCCGTGCAGGAGTTCGCTGCGCGCCATGACCTCCGCATCGTGTGGGATGCAGCCCAGGCGCACGGGGCGAAGTATCACGGCCGCGATGTTGGATCGCTCGGCGATTTCGTGACCTACTCGTTTTACCCGACGAAAAATATCTTCGTCGGAGAAGGCGGCATGACCTGCACCAACAACGCCGAATATGCCGACCGCATGCGCCTCTTCCGCAGCCACGGCCAGTCAGAACGATACGTGCACACTGCGTTGGGCCTGAACTACCGCATGACCGACGTGGAGGCGGCAATCGGCCGCAAGCAACTGTTGCGGCTCAACGCCATGCTCGCAATCCGGCGCCGCAACGCCGCAATCCTGAACGCACGGCTGGCGCGCATCCCGGGCATCGAGCCGCAACGAATCACCGCCGGCGGCCAGCACGCCTGGCATCAATACTCCATCCTGGTTGATGAGCAGCGCTTTGGTATGAATCGCGACCGCCTGGCCGCGAGATTACAAGAAGAAGGTATCTCGACAGGCGTTCACTATCCGCGCGGGCTGCACCAGCAGCCCATTTTTCAGCAGCTGTATGGATATGAGCCGCTGCCCGTCACCGAGCGCCTGGCCGAGCAGATTCTCGCGCTCCCGGTGCACCACGGGCTCGAAGAAGAAGATGCGCACCGCATCGCCGAAACCATTCCCGCGATGGCGCGCTGAAAAGCACCGCATCAAGAGGCCGGTGAAGGGGTGCCGTTACTGCACGGTCAGCGCGATGGTCGCGGTACGCTGGGCAGAGCCTGACGTGGCAATGATGGTTACGGTATAACTGCCGCTCGGAGTGCCTGCACTGCCTGAAGATGTGGTCGAGCTTCCGATGACCTTGCCGCCGCCGCCGCATGCAACCTGAAATGCGGCCAGCGCGACGGCGATCGCGAACACCGCAACGCACTTTTTGCGGCGCTTTCGCGATGTGCCTGCCAGGCCGAAAATTGCGAACACCGGCAACGACGCCCACACCGGTGCGCCGCCGTTGCCGCGGGCTTTACTGCTGCCGCCGCCAGTCACGCTGCCCGGCTGCGCCACGCTGCCCTTGGCCGTCGAAATCGTCATCACGGTAGTCGCGCCGCCTGCGATGCTGGCCAGCACGTTCGGCGTAAACAGGCAGGTCGCGCCGGACGGCAATCCCGAGCAACTGAAGCTCACTCCGCCGCTGAAGTTATTTTGCGCAGCGATTGAGATCACGGTTGAAGCCGCCGAGCCTGCCTGGATGCTCAAGCTCGTCACCTGCGGCACCACGGAAAAATCCTGCACCGTCACGGTGGCGGTGGCGGCGTGTGCCAGCGCCGGATACGCGTTGTCTGAAGCGGTCAGCTTAATGGCGTAGTTGCCGCTGGCGGCGGAATTCAGCGCCACGGTCGCGGTAAGCGAGAGCGGCGCGCCATTCAACACGTAGGGGCCCGCCGGTGAAAGCGAGCAGCTTGAGCCGGCAATCGCGCTGGAATCGCATCCGACAGCAAGTGTTCCGGCGTAGCCGGCCAGCGACGTGATGATTACGGGCACACGCGCCGATGAGTTCGTGAGGAACGCGCCGCCCGTGGCCGAGATCGTGAAATCTGTCACCGAATAATTCAGCGCAACGCTGCTGCTGGCCAGGCTCGAGGCCGTGACGGTGGCGGTCGCATTCTGGGTCGCCGCCGGCGTCTGAATCGCGACCACAACCGGCTGCGGCGCTCCGCCCGGCGCAACCGTCACCGACGGCGGAGTCACGCTGCATGCCGCTGTACCCGCGCCTTGCAGCGCGCACGCCAGGCTGGCGCTGCCGCTGAACCCATCCTGCGACGAAGCTGCGAGCGTTGCATTCAACGGCTGGCCTACCTTCACGCTGCCCAGGTTCGCAGTCGTCGCGGTCAGCAGGACCATGGGATTCGTCGTCACGTTCACTGTGAGCGGCGCCGACTTCACATGGCCCCCATCGGAGGCAGTCACCAGGATGGAGTACGCTCCTGCAGCCACCGTGCTGTCCGCCGTCACGGTCGCCGTCGCGCCTCCTGAGGCCGGCAACGTGATGCTCGCAGGCGTGAACGCGCACGTCAGCCCCGGCGGCGCGCCTGAGCAGCCCAGCGTCACGCTTCCCGCATAGCTGCCGACCACGCTGAGGTTTACGCCGACATTTTCCGCCACGCTGTGAGGCGCCGTGATGCTTCCGCTCGCCAGCGATACCTGGAAGTCGCCTACATGCAGCGTAAATGGCAAGCTGTGTGTCAGGTTGTCCGCGCCGCGCGCAATCACGTTGAACGCGTAATCGCCAGCATTCGCGTCACTCACAGCCAGGCTGAAGTTCTGCACCGAACCCGCAGCCACTGATGCTGAACTGCATTGCACCGTGGGAGCGCTGCTGTCGCACGAAATCGTCACCGCTTGCGCGTAGCCGCCGAAGGGCGTAATCGCGCCCTGGATATTGGTCGCCACGCCCGGGTAGGCTTGCGCTGAATTCATCGCGAGCGATAGCTGAAAATCGGGCACAGTCCCGGCCAGCGCCGCCTGCCACATTCCCCGCCCGTAGGTCGAAGCGCGCAACACTGCGCTCGGCGCAAAAACCCGCAACTGCGTCACCGGAACGGTGGGAAGGTTAGTGCCGTACTGGCTCCAGGTCTGGCCGGCATCCGTCGAGGCGTACACGCCGATATCGGTTCCCACATAAATCGTGCGGCTCGCAGGATCGGTCGGATCAATTGCGATTGAGTTCGCCGGCACATCCGGCAAGCCTGATGAAATGCCGGTCCAACTCACGCCGTAATCTGCCGTGCGATACACGTGCGGCACGCCGCTGCCCAGGAAACCCATCACGGTGGCGTAAGCCGTCGCGCCGGTCACGTCATGAGGGTCGAGCGCAATATCCGAAATCGGGCAAGTCATTCGCCCCTGCTGGCACACCGCAGGACTGCCAGGCAGCGGCCCGCCCGACCAGTTGCTCATGCTCGCACCGGGATTGCGCGTCGCCCACACCATCCCATTCACCGTGCCCACGTAGATCACGGTGCTTGCGCCGTTCTGGCCGGCAGGACCGCCGGCCGTGATGGCGCGAATCATGTCGTCGCCGGTCCCGCAAGGCTGCGAAAAAGTTTGGTAAAAATCAGGACTGATCGGGGTTCCCGCCACCGTCGTCCACGAGGTGGTCGCGCTTCCGCGCCACAGCCTGCAGGTTCCGACCAGCATCTGGCCGGTGTTGTCGGGATCCAGGATGTAACGCACGAAGAATGGCGCGGCCTCGTCTCCAACGTTCGCTCCGCTCACGATGGTTTGAAATGCCGTCGGCGTGTTGCACGCCGCGCCGTTATGGCATGACGCAATGTCAACGTAGTTGCCCGAATTCAGCCAGTTTCCCGAGCCGTTCGGATCAATCTGGTTGTAGCCGCCGTCGCCGCTGCCGACCGTGTTCCACACGCCGCCCGTCGTGGCCGCGGTGCCGTTATCCTGCGAGCCCGCCTGCAGCGTTGCCGCCGAAACCGCGTCCTGCGAAAAGCCAACCAGTTGCGCCAGCGACCCGAGGTGCGTATTCAGGTCGTCGAACAGCGCGCCGCATGAGCCCTGCAGTGACGCCGCATTCATCGCGCGGTACACGCCGCCATCGTTGCCGAAGAACACAATCGACTGGCCCGGCACGACCGCAATCGCATGCTGGTCAGGATGCGAATCGGGGTGGAACTCTCCGTTCGTCAGGCATCCATAAACATGCGTCAGATTGAGCCACGAGCCGGCGTTCTGGCACGCCGGATTGCTGGCCGTAATGGAGCAGCGGAACACGTTGACTGCGCCGGCATACACATCCGTCCCGGCCGAGGTCGGCAGCGCCATCAGCTCCATGTTGAACGTTGCCTGATCCGTGCCGCAGCCGGTCACCCCGTTGGAAAAGCCAGTGTCGCCGCAGTTGGTAATGCCATCGCCCGCGCTGACCGGAAGCGTGGGGTCGAAATAATGAATTTGCGTCCACGTCGTGCCGCCGTCAGCCGATCTATAAATGCCCTCATCGACCGCTGAACCATTCACGATCCAGGTGAACAAATCGCCGGTCTGCGGCTGCACCGCAAGCTCGGCGCGGTAGAGCGGGCACGCCAGGTTGTTTGAGGCGCTGGGGCACGCCGCTGTCGAGAGCATCAAGCCGCCGGGCTGGTTGGGCAGCCGCGTCCAGGTTGCGCCGTCGGCCGATGAGTAAATTCCATGCGAACGATAGGCGGCGTAAAACAACTGCTTGGGCGCGTCGTAAACCACGCTGGTCACCGAGCCCGCTGGCACGATCTGTGACCCATCGTTAAACTGCGCGTATGCCCAGCTCTGGCCGGAGTCGGTCGAGTAGTAGGCGCCGCGCGTGGCGCCCTGAAATTCTGCGTCCACTTCCTGCGCTTCAGAAGCGCCTGCAGCGGCAGCCACCACGACGTTCGGATGAGCGGTGCTGAACGCGATCGCGGCGAAGCCAAGCCCGTGAAACAGCTTGCCCTCACTTGATTGCGAAATCAGCGTCCAGGTCTGGCCCCCATCGCTCGAACGCAATATCCCGAGGCCGTAGTAGGAGTCGCCGGAATTGTCCGTCTCGCCGGTCCCGGCCAGCACGACGCAATTGGCAGGCGTGGACGACTTGCAATCGGTGCTGCCGGGCTGCACCGCCAGCGCGCCGATTGAAAGCGAAGGCTCATTGTCGGCGAGTGGCGTCCACGTAACGTTTGCCGCAGATCCGGCTGCGTTCGTGCTCTTCCAAACTCCGCCCCCACCCGCTCCCGCAAAAACCGTGTTGCCGGTGGCGTCGCCCGGATCAATCGCGATTGCCGTGACGCGCCCCGTGACCACGCCATAGTTCTGGCCCACATAAGGCTGAATGGGAGCGGGACCCAGCGCCGTCCACTGCACGTCAAGCGTGCTGGCTGCGGAGCCGGCCCGGTGCCGCCCTGCGCCGCAGTAGCGGCGCTCGAAGCAGTGGGCTGGCTCGAGTTGGCCGTCGCCGCGCGTGCTGCCATCCTGCTGCGCTGAGCTGTAAGTTTGCGCACGATTTCTCTGTGCAGCCTGGCGGCCGCCGGCGCCTCACCCGGTGGCGTGGTGCGGCCCTGGCGAAACCAGGCGTCGCGCGCTTGCGGATTGTCGCCGTCGCTGTCATCAGCCGTGGCGGCGGCCAGCGGCGAGGCTGAAGGGCTGGAGAACTCTGTCGGAAGGTGATGGTGATCGGGACGCAGGCGGGCAGCAGTCAATGGCCGCGGCGCCACGAGCAGCGTGGCGGCAGCAATCGCCAACCATATCGAATGAAATGGCCGAAACACGAGCCTGTTTTCCGCTGGAGGAGGTCTTTACCCACGCTACTATGGCCCTCACCCGCCGTGCAGCAGTTTAAGGCTTGTTACCGCCGCTCTCAGGGGTTTTACCGCACGCAGTACAGCTTGCCGCCGTAGGCAGCCGCCCTGCACTTGCCTATTTACAACTTTGCAGGCGCTCGTATAATGAGCGCCGAATCCGCAAGCTTTCCAGCGCGCTCGATCTGCTGGTGGGGGAAACTAACGGGCGGCGCCTGCCGCCCGCCAGGGCCACGGACGACTGATCGGGAGACTCAATCGAACCGCGAACCGCAACTTTGTAAATCAGGCGTGCCGCCCTGGCACGCCTTTCGTGTTTTTGTTCCATTTTCGTAACAAGCGGCAGCCACGCCCGGGGCAAAAAAATAGGTCCCGGCGTCCCGGGACCTTGATGTTTAAACCGCCAGTTGTGCGAAGCCTGGCGGCCGTTTAAATCGCGGCGGCTTCGGCGCGCTGCAGCTTGCCTTCGGCGGCCAGTTTGGCGGCGACTTCCTGCTCGATCCAGCGATACGTGATCTCCA
>JAJPJZ010000141.1 GCA_021323935.1 Terriglobia bacterium
AGGGGATCGTCTTCGTAGGCGATTTGCTCGATTTCGTAGCCGCGCGCGTAGTCCGAGATATTTTCGATGTAATTGTTTTCCTTGGCGGCCTCGTAGCGGGCGCGGGTGCGCTCTTCCAGTTCCCAGTGGAAGCGCGCCATGAAGCGGGTGGCGCGCGCCAGGCGCGAAGGCTCTTCAAGGAACGAATAGTTATGCAGGATGCGAAGCACTTTGGCTTCGATATCGGCGATGCCGTTGGCAGGATCGAGCAGCAGGCCGCGCGAGCCTGGATTCAGCGACAGCGCCATAGCGTTGACGGTAAAATCGCGGCGGCGAAGATCGTCAATGATGGTGCCGGGCGAAATTTGCGCTTTGCCTGGCTTGGGGAAAACTTCGGCGCGCGCCATGTGGATTTCGGCGCGGACAGTGCCGGGGAACAGGACAGAAATCGATTTGCGCTCGTCGTCGGTGCCGCGAACTTTGGCCCCGGCGTGCTCCAGTTCCTTCTGGAACTTGAGCGGATTGCCCTGCACGGTGAAATCGAGGTCGCGAATGGTGAAGCCGCTGACCAGGTCCCGCAGGGCGCCGCCGGTCAGGTAAACATTCATGCTCTGCTGGCGGGCCAGCTCCTGCACCAGCGTGACCGCCTTGAGCTGGTCAGGCGAGAGCCGGGTTTCGAGCATGTAAATGTAATCAGCCATCGGATAAAGCCAGCAGCTACTTTGAGTTACGGCAAATTGCCCCAATCCGGGTGCAAGCTGGGAGCACACCGGCGGCTCGAGGCGGTTTGCCGACCTGAGGCGGCATACAGCCTAAGTGCCTGAGTCCTTTGGGTTTAGTTACAGCGAGAGCCGAAAAACAAGGTCACACTAACATACGCATTGGCATTTTGGCTACTGGCACGCGTGGTGAGTCGTGAAATTTTGGCGAAAGATGCGAGAATGGCGGTAGTTTCAGCCGGTTGCGCCGCTCATGCCTTCAACGCACAAAAAAGTGATTGTCCGTAAGCTCGACCGCGACTCAATCTCGGGCTACGTGGGGCCGAGCTTCGTGAGCGACGGCAAGCTGGAGCTGCTGAACACCGCCGGAAATGTAGTCGGGATTGATTTAAAAGACGTTAAGAGCGTGAACTTCGTGCGCGACTTTGACGATCCCGAAGGCCCGGCGCGCAAGACCTTTACCACCAGGCCACGCACGGCAGGCCTGTGGGTGCGGGTCAAGTTCCGCGACAATGAGGTGATGGAAGGCATGATGCCGAACGACCTGGCGCAGCTCATGCCCGAAGGCTACCTGCTCAACCCTCCTGACACGCGCTCGAACACGCAGCGCATTTTTGTGCCGCGAGCGGCGGTGAGCGCGCTGACCGTGCTGGCAGTCATCGGCGGGCAGCAGCGCCGGCGCAAGCCTCCGCAAAAGCCGGACGATCAGCGCCAGGTGCCGATGTTTTCCGAGTGACGGCATTCGCCCGCCGTGCACAGAGACACGGCTGATATACGCACGGTCGCGCGGATCACGCGATCGAACTGCTCAGACGCGATCCGGCAAAGCGCTGGCGATGGCGCCGCGCACGGCTTCCATCAACTCTTCCCTGCCGCTGAAATCAACAGGCGAGACGGGTGGGTGGAAGACGATGGTCGCGGTCCCGGGGCGCAAGCGAACACTGCCCTTGGGCAGCATTTTCTCGGTATTCAGAACAGTGACCGGAACAATGCGGGCGCCGGTTTCGCTCGCCATGTAGAACGGCCCTTTCTTGAAGGGCAGCAGGCGACCATCGGGCGAGCGCGTGCCTTCCGGATACACCACCATGCTGAGGCCGGAGCGCAGCACGTCAGCAGCGGCGCGAACGCTGGCGATGGCGGCCTCTTTGTTGCGCCGCTCAATCGGTACCAGCGAGGCCATGCGCATCGCGCGGCCGAGCACCGGAATGCGAAACAGCGACCGCTTGGCCATGACGCTGGTGCGCTGCGGCAGCCATCCGATGACCGCCGGCGGGTCAAGATTAGAGACGTGATTGCACATGTAGATGTACGAGCAGGCCAGGTCGAGGTGTTCAAGGCCGACTTGCTGGACGCGCACGCCGACCAGCTTCAGCCCGGCGCGCACGATCTTGAGCGCGGACCAGTAGAGCATGTCGATATCGCCGGTGATGAGCGTGTAGGGGAACAGCACAAGGGCCGCCAGCGACGAAGTCGTGGCCCAAAAAACCAGCAGGATGAGTGAGCGCAGCATTTACCGGCGTGCTCCGGGCGCGGGCCGAATCAGAACGGGGCGAGCAGTTCTTTTGAATTGAATCGATCGGGCACACTGCGGCGCCTGGGCGCTCATACGCAGCAAGCTATCACAGGCTAAACCGTGACTTTGCTGTGCTGGGCGTGCAGCTCTGCGATGCGCTTTGGCAGCTTGTCATAAATTCCGCCGAAGCCGCCGTTGGAGAGGATGGTGACTACGTCGCCGGGGCGGGTGCGCGGCGCAAGGTTGGCGACGATGGCGTCAGCATCGGCCAGCACGGCAGCGGGGCGGCCAAGCGACTGGATCTTCTTCACGACGGCAGCGGTGTCAAGCCGGTCGTGATCGGGAATGGCTTCAGGTTTGAAGATCGCGGCCAGCAGAACTTCATCGGCGGTCGCCAGGCTGCGCGCCAGCTCGTGTTGAAAGACGGCGCGGCGCAGGGTGTTGGAGCGCGGCTCGCACACCGCCCACAGCCGGCGCCCGGGATAGCGGGTGCGCAGCGCCTTGAGCGTTTCGGCAATGGCGGTAGGGTGGTGCGCGAAATCGTCGATGATGGTGACGCCGGCAACTTCAGCTTTCACCTCCAGGCGGCGCTTCACGCTCTTAAAGCCTGCGAGCGCCCGGGCGATGGTGGGGGCGTCAATGCCAAAGCCTGAAGCCAGGGCCGCGGCCGCGGTCGCATTCAGCACATTGAACTCGCCGGCCAGCGCGAACTCGAATTCGCCCCAGGGCTGGCCGCCGCGGCGGACCCGCCAGCGAGTGCGCTGCGGCTGATACTCGACGTAATCGATGCGCCATTGCGCCCGCTCGCTGAAGCCGTAGCGTTCAACCGGGCACAGCGCGCGCGACACGCAGTCATCCACGTTCTGATTGCCGTCGTACGCCACGATGCGGCCGCGGCGCGGCACCAGATTGACCAGGCGGCGAAAGGCCGTCTTCACGGCATCGAGGTCGCGATAAATATCGGCGTGGTCGAACTCGACCGACGTGAGAATTACGGCGTCAGGAAAATAGTGCAGGAACTTGGGGCCCTTATCGAAGAACGCGGTGTCGTACTCGTCGCCTTCAATGACGAAGTGCCGGCTCTCGTCGTGCACGGCAAAGCTGCTGCCAAAATTTTCGGCGATGCCGCCGATGAGGAATGACGGCCGCTTTCCCGCGACTTCAAAGATCCACGACAGCATGGAAGTAGTTGTGGTCTTGCCGTGCGTGCCGGCGACGCACAGCACCTCGCGGTCGCGGAGGAATTCCTGGTGCAGCAGTTCGGCCATCGAAGTGAACGGAATGCGGCGATCGAGGCAATATTCCAGCTCCGGATTGCCGCGCGAGATGGCGTTGCCCACCACGACGAGCGCGGGCCGCGAGTCGAGGTTCTGTTCTGAAAATGGCTGCAAAACCTTTATGCCGAGCTGCTCCAGAAAATTCGACATCGGCGGATAGGCAGCGGCATCAGAGCCGGTGACGCGATGGCCGCGACGCTGCAGCATGCCGGCCAGCGATGCCATGGCGGTGCCGCAAATGCCGATGAGGTGCACGTGGCGCGAGCTCACGGTGTGCTGGTTCTGAATGGCCAATTTCTTATCCACGGGGGGTCAGGCTGCCGGGCGCGGCCGCTACGGCCGGCTCCAGTACTTGTAATTGTGCGGCATCGCTGCGCACTTCCATGCGCGCACGCACGCCGAACGGCAGCGTGACGTTCGCATTACTAACGTGCCCTGAGCGCAGGCCAAAGGCAATCGGAACGTTCAATTCGGACAGCACGCGAGTAACTACCTGCTGCAGTGCATAGTTTTGCCCCGAAGGTTGGATGCAATCGAGCATCTGCCCGAAGATGATGCCATGCACGCTGTGGAGTTTGCCGGCGAGTTTCAACTGCATCAGCATGCGATCAACCTGGTACGGCTTGGCGGCGATATCTTCCAGGAAAAGAATCGCGCCTTCGGTGTTGATTTCGTAAGGTGTGCCCAGCGAGGCTGCAATGATAGACAGGCACCCGCCGGTGAGCCAGCCTTCGCCGTCGCCCGGGGCCAAGCCGGAGAGGCCGCTCTCCGGCCCGAGCTGCCAGGGTTCGACGGAGGTCAAGGCCGCATTCCAGGAGCGCTCATCGATGCCATCGGGGTGAGCAAAATCTTTGGCGGCCATGGGCGCGTGAAATGTGACCAGGCCGGCAGCGTCTCGCAAGTAGGTCAGGAGGCAGGTGGCGTCGCTATAGCCGGCGAAAATCTTCGGATGAGAGCGCACCAGGCCGAGATCAAGATGCGGCAGCAGGTAATTAGCCCCATAGCCGCCGCGGGCGCACAGGATGGCGCGGACATCGTCACGGCGAAACATTTCGTGCAACTCACTGCTGCGGCGCTGCACGCTGCCGGCGAAGTAGAGATCCTGCTGGAAAATGGAGTCGAGAAAAAGCGGGCGATAGCCCATGCGCTCAAGCGACCGGCATCCTGCTTCGAGTTCCTCGCGCTTGATGTTGCTGGCGGGCGCAACGATGCCGATGGTGTCGCCGCGCCGGAGAGCCGGCGGCAGGATGCGTTGTGTGGGGGATCTCATCACAGCATTTCGGCGAAGAACTCGCCCTTGCAGATGATCCTGGCCGGGCCGGTGAGCCAGACATCATTCTGCTCCCAACGGACGATTTGCGCACCGCCGGGCGCGCGCACCAGCAGCGGCGATTGTGCGCGTCCGCTATGGATGGCCGCCACGGCCGCCGCGCAGGAGCCGGTGCCCGAGGATTGCGTTTCACCCACGCCGCGCTCAAAGATGCGAAGTTCCACCTCGCCCGGTCCGAGCACTTTGACAAACTCGACGTTGGTGCCGTGCTGGAAGTCGTGGTGCTTGCCGATTTCGGCGCCTTCAGCCTGCCAGCCGGGCAGGAACTCATCGACAAAAATAACGAAGTGCGGATTGCCCATGCTGACGGGCATTCCGGTAATTTCGCCAAACGCGAGCTTGATTGAGAACGGGTCACCGGGCTGAGGTTCGCCCATCTGCATTTCAAAATCAAACTTAAGGCCGGTGCGCGCCTGCAGGGCACAGCGCTTGAGGCCGGCCGCAGTTTGAATGTCAATGATGGCGCCCGGCGGCTTGTCGTGCTCGGCGCAGTGAGCGGCCGCTACGCAGCGCGTGCCGTTGCCTGACATTTCAGCCTCGCTGCCGTCGGCGTTCACCAGCCTGACGCGCAGGGCGGCGGCGCTGTTGGGCACGAGCCACTCAACGCCATCGGCGCCGATGCCATTGTGGCGGTCGCACAGAGCGCGGCTCAACGTTTGCAGATCAGCGCGCTCAGGCGCGGGCGCAACAATAAAATCGTTGCCGCAGGCGCTGGCCTTGGTGAATGGCAGTGGCTGCATGGTTATTCGATGTCCATGGCCTTGCCAAGCGAGTTGATGTTACGCAGGGTGGGCGCAAGCCTGAGCTGCTGGAAAATTTCGCCCTGCTCGGACCGCGTGCCCAGCACTGAAAATTCAACTTTATACTTGCCGTGTTCGCGCTCCACGCGCACGCCTTCCATGCTTTTGCGCAACTGCTCGAGCACGCTGCTGGCTTCGGCGATGATGGCCTCGGCGCTTTCGCCCATGACTTCATAGCTGCTGAGCAGGGGCTTGAGGTTGAAGCGGCGCTCCGCCATGCCCAGGACTTCAAGCGCCATGAGCAACAGCAAAGTCGCGAAGATCGCAGGGATGTAAAGGCCTCCGCCGGCGGCCATGCCGATGGCGGAAACCACGAACATGGTGGCGGCGGTGGTGAGGCCGGTGACGGATCCGCGCGCGTGCAGAATTGCGCCC
>JAJPJZ010000043.1 GCA_021323935.1 Terriglobia bacterium
CAGCGAGAGGTGAGTGTCGGTCGCGGTGTCGCCGTGGCCGGGGAAGTGCTTCGCGGTGGTCAGCATGCCGTATTTTTTGGACCCGCGAATGTAGGCCGCCACCAGTTCCGCGACCGCATGCGGATCTTCGCCGAACGAACGCGTGTTGATGATGGGATTGGCAGGGTTGGAGTTCACATCGGCGACGGGAAAGAAATTCCACTCCACGCCGAGCGCGCGCGATTCCTGCGCCACGATTTCGCCGAACTTCTCGGCGGCGTCGCTGCTGCTCGTCGCCAGGTATTGCGCGCCGAATGCCATGGCGTGCGGGAACACCGTCGTGCCCTGCAGGCGCATGGAGGGCCCGCGCTCAAAATCGGCGGCAATGATCAGCGGGAACTCGGCATCGCGCTGCAGCGCGTTGGTGAACATGGCCGCTTCGTAAGGCAGGGTGCGGTTCAGCACTCCGAGCTCTACCGGAACCGAGAGCACGATTCCCCCGAGGTGGTACTGGCAAATGATGTCGTGCAGGTGCCTGGCTTCGGGGCTGTCCTCGTTCATGAAGCGCGCCTGCGATTGCACCATCAGCATCTGGCCAATCTTCTGCTCGAGCGACATCTTCTTGAGCGTGCGCTCGGCCCACTTGCGGCCCGCGGCATTGAGCTGGACCGGCCCGGCTTTCAGATATGCGGTGCGGTTGGCGGCCTGCGCCAGCGTCGCGCAGCACAGCGCCATCAGGAGCAGGCGTTTCAGCATGAGGAGATATTAAATGACACGCCGCCGCCGGCTTCACTCAGCAGGCCTGCAGCCAGCGCCGCAACCGGTGATTTGCGGCTGCTCCCCGCAGCAACTGCTTACCGCGCGAAAACAAAAACGGTGGGCGGCCCTCCACCCACCGTCATGAATTAGGTTGCGAACAGATTAGCGCGCGCGGGCCGTAGTTTCAGCCTGCTGCACCGCATTCAGGAACATCTTGGCATCCGGAGGCGCCGGCACCGCTCCGCTGAGCAGTTGCGCGCTCGCCATGGGTTGGCCGTAGAACGCGTCCGTCGCTTCTTTGTCCTGGCTCATGACGGCGCCATTCAGCGAGACGCCGGCAAACGCGCCCTTGGTGCGCGAGTAAGTGAGCAGCGGATGCGCCTTCCAATCGGTCTGGGCTGAAGCTTCGCGCCCCACCGGCCCGGCCGCGGCTGAAGCTTCGCCGCCCACCTGGAATTTATCTTTCAGCAGCGCCTGCATACCCTGCTCGTTCATCGCCAGGATGACCAGGTCAACGCCTTCGGCCCCAATCTGGAAGCCAAAGCTGCCGCCAGAAAGGCTGAAGAACGCCGGCGCGCTCCACGTGCCGTTGACGTTGCAGGTTGCGACGCCCTTGCCGTGCTGGCCGCCGATGCCGAAGCCGGCCTTCAGCATGTGCGGCACCACTGCCACGCATTTTGCTCCGTTCAACACTTCCTGCGGAATGCCTTTATCCGGCGCACTCGTGATCTGCTGCAGCACTGTCGCCGCATTGTCCAGCCGCTTTTCAACTCCGGCTTTGTCGTCGGCTGCGCGGGCCAGCCCGCAAATTCCAAACACCAGTAACAACACCATCAGCTTCTTCATGAAAACCGCCTCCTCCATTTGATTTCGCAAGCTGCCCCTGAGGTGAGCTGAAGTGGCATTTGGGCAGCTGATTACAGTGAAGCCCCGAAGTGCGCCGCGGGTTGGCCCGGCAGCGCGGTCAAAATTCGGTTACAGGAGACGAGCCCTCATCCTGTGTTCCTCATTGCGCGTTTTGCATTTTGAATTTCGGCTTGTTCTAATCTCGCCTTGCACTCACTTCGCGAAGCAGGGCTGCTGTTCCTGGCGGCGGTGGCCGGCGGCATCATCAATTCGGTGGCGGGCGGCGGAGGCTTCATCTGCTTTCCGGCGCTGCTCTTCACCGGCGTTCCGCCCATCAGCGCCAACGCCACTAACACCATCGCGCTGTGGCCGGGCACGGCGGCGTCGGTAGTGGCTTACCGCAAAGAGCTGCGGCAGCAGGACCGGCGCACCATCGTGCCTCTGGCCATCAGCAGCATTATTGGCGGCCTCGCAGGCGCGCTTTTGCTGTTACTCACTCCACAGCAAACCTTTCTGCGCATGGTGCCGTGGCTCATGCTGGTTGCCACGCTGCTGTTTGTCTTCGGCGGCAAGATCACCGAATTGATTCGCAAGCGCACCGGCCCCCCCGGCCATTCCGGCGCCAACGCCGATCCTGACCTGCTCGATGGCACGGTTGACCTTCAATCCGCCCCGCGCGCTCACGACGACCGGCGGCCGCGCACCCCGCTGGCAATCGCGTTCATCCAGTTGGCGGTGTCGGTTTACATCGGCTACTTCGGTGCCGGCGCCGGCATCGTGATCCTTGCGCTGCTGGCCGTCATGGGCATGCAGAACATCCACTCCATGAACGGGATCAAGACGCTCCTGGCCTGCTCTGCGAACGGCATTGCGCTCATTACCTTCATCGTGGCGCACACCATTTATTGGCCGCAGGCCATCCTGATGCTCTGCGGAGCCATCCTCGGGGGATACGGCGGCGCCTGGTATGCGCAACGCCTGCGGCCTGCAGTGGTGCGCGGCTTCGTCATCGCCACCGGCTGCCTCATGACGACTTATTTTTTCTGGCGCACTTAGCGTCTCCTCGGTTGCGCGCTTCTGCCAGAAACGAGAAACTAGAGGCGACAAGCCAGGAACCTATCCATGCCAATCTTTGAATACCTGTGCAAGCAGTGCGGCAAGCGCTTTGAGGCGATCGTGTATGGCGGCAAAAAGCCTAAGTGTCCGAAGTGCCAGGGCGGCAGGCTCGAGCAGCAGCTTTCGGTGTTTGCCGTCGCCGGCGGCGGCAAGAGCGGCAGCAGCGATTTCGGCGGCGACTTTGCTTCAGGCGAAAGCGGCGCCTGCGGAAGCTGCGGTGATCCGCGCGGCCCCGGCGCCTGCTCCATGGACGATCTCGATTAGCTAGCGGCGGTCGAACGTGGTCTCTACCATGACGCGCACGGCCACCGGTGCGCCATCCTTCGTCGCGGGCTTAAACCGCCATTGCCGTACCGTGGCCAGGGTTGCGTTTGCGAACGCGGGGTGCGCCGCCGATACGGCCTGTGCGGCGTGAACTAAGCCGTCAGCCCCGATTAAGATGCAGACCTTGGCGCCGCCAAAGGTCGTCGATGATCGTCGCAGCTCCTCGGGGTATTCCGGCTCAGGCGTGGAAATCGGCTTCGGGTTCGTAATGCCTGGGCCGGGCGAATAAATCGGGCCAAGGTCAGGCGCGGTGAGCGAAGCGCAAGGCCCGGTGGCCGGGGGCTGGCTCGGTCCTGCGGCTGCCTGGGTTGGAGCGGCTGCCG
>JAJPJZ010000394.1 GCA_021323935.1 Terriglobia bacterium
CAGCCATTATAGGAACTACAGGATCACCCGGTTGTCGCCCACACGGCGCGTGACCCGCTCGCGGTCCAGGTACTCAAGCAGCGGGATGGCGTACTTGCGCGACACTCCCGTCAGCTCCTTGAAATCAGCCACGTTGATTTGCGCCGAACGCTGTTTCTGCTGCTGCAACGTGCTGCGCAAGGCCTCGAGGGCATCGCGATGGAAAACCAAATCGTCGCTGAGCTTCACCAGCACGCGATCGCGCAGCAGCAGCGTAAGCAGCTTTTGCCCGCGGGCGCGGTCCACCGGCAACGCCGCCATCACGTCTTTCAGCAGCGGGACTTTGAGCCCGGCGCTGGCGAATGCCTTCTCAATGCGCTGTTTGGCGGCCAGTTCGTCGCTGTTCATGACGACGCCGTGCCCACTGAGCCGCACCTGCTCCCCGCCCGCCTCCAACTTATGGTCGTATGCCAGTCTTGCGACGATCGCATTGAATACGCCGGGAGCCAGGTTGCTCTCTTTGCGCAGCGCCTCGCGATTCATCCCGGCAATCAGCGGGTTCTGTTTATGGAAGCGGTTCAGCGCGCCCATCACGCTGGTGGTTGCCGCCTCCACTGCTGCTGAGGCGATCACGCGGTCATCAACGCGGGTCACGTTCGGGGCTGCGCGTGAAAGTTTTTCAACTTCATCTGGCGGCCATCCCGTTTCCGTGACCAGCTCTGCGATGGTGGCGCCGTTCGGGCCGCGCCTCGCAATGCGCGCTGCGAGCGCCTTCACGCCATCGCCACTGACGAGTTCCTGCAGAAACAATTGCCGTTGCAGTGCGGCGGACCTGCGCCCCGGCATGGCATCGAGCACCTCGCCGCCTCCAATCGTCACCACCGGAGAGAACTGCCGGATGATGAACCTGTCGCCCGGCACAAGCTGCAGCGGCTCGGCCAGGCGAAGCTGCGCGAATCCGGTTTCGCCGGCCGCCAGCTTGTCAGCCGCATGCAGCACAACCTCGGCGATGGTCTCGGCCGCGTAGCAGTGCAGGTGGACGCGGCTGCGCGTCTTCAGCGGGTGAGCGCTTCCAAGCAGGCTCAGCGAAACGTCGGCGCGAAGCGTCGTCGCCAGCAGGTCAGGCTGCGCCAGCATCATGCCGCGGGCCAGCTCTGCCGCTTCAACCCCGCCCAGGTTCAGCGCCGTCCTCTCACCCGCGACGGCGCGTTCCGCGCCGCGGCCATGCACCTGTACGTTGCGCACGCGCACACGCCGGCCGGCAGGAAACACCTGCAGCTCGTCTTCCTTGCCGATTGCGCCCGAAATCAGCGTGCCGGTGGCGACCGTGCCGTGCCCTTTCATGACGAACACACGATCGATCGGCAACCGCGCAATGGCATCTGTTCTGCGCGCCGGAATGGCCTCAGCCGCCGCGACCAGGCGCTGTTTCAGCTCGTCGAGCCCGGCGCCGGTCAGGGCGCTGGTCGCGACGATGGGCGAACGCACCGGATCGAGAAACGAGCCACGCACAAAATCTTCAACCTCAATTCGCACTGCTTCGCGAATATCGGGATCGACTGCGTCTGATTTGGTCAGGACTGTGATGCCGCGGGGAATGCGAAGCTGCCGGCAGATCTCAAAATGTTCGCGCGTCTGCGGCTTGATGCCTTCATCAGCCGCCACCACCAGCAGCACCAGGTCAATGCCGCCCACGCCGGCCAGCATGTTGCGCACAAAGCGTTCGTGGCCGGGAACATCGATAAAGCCGAAGCGAATGCGCTCGCCGCTCGAGCCCGGGAGCTCCAGGTGGGCAAAACCCAGGTCAATGGTGATGCCGCGCCGCTTCTCCTCTGCCAGCCGGTCGGCATCGATGCCGGTCAAGGCCTTGACCAGCGCGGTTTTCCCGTGGTCAATGTGCCCGGCCGTGCCTGCAATCACGGACTTCACCGCACTAGTTTAACTGCACAAACACGAAGGCGCAGGCTTGCCTGACGCCTGCGCCTTCGCTTTGCCTTACTGCACCGAAAGGTTGATCACGGTCGAGTGCGAAATGCTGCCCGAGGTTGCAGTCAGCGTGACCTGGTAATTGCCTTTCGGCGTTGCCGCCGATTGCGGCGCAGCGGTGCTCGTCTTCACCCCGGTGCTGCCGCAGGCCGCGAGCGCCACCAGCAACAGCGCGCTTGCGAATGTAGCGAACAGCGCCCGCTTGCGCTTGCGGCTGCCGCCCGTCAACACCAGGCCCGCCAAGCCGAACGCCGGCGTTCCAAAGGTCCACCAGTGCACCAGCGGGTTGCCGCCGCCGGGGCGCAGTGCGCCCGCAACCGTGCTGCCGCCCGTGGTTGCAATGCTGACGGTGGTTGAAGCGGTTGATCCTGCGACCGGCACGGTGGAAGGCGCAAAGCTGCACACCGCATCCGCCGGGAGGTTCGAACAGGCAAAGCTCACGCTGCCCTGGAATCCGGCCTGGGGCGTCACCTGAACCGTGAAGCTCGCTGCGTGGCCCTGCGCAACCGTAAGCGAAGCCGGCGCGGCTGAGATGCTCATATCCGGCGACGCCGTGCTGCCGCTGCCGGTCGTCCCAGTCGTTCCGCTGCCGCCTGAACCTGTCCCGCCCGAGCCGCTTCCGCCCGATCCAGTGCCTCCGCTCCCGCCTGAGCCGGTGCCGCCGCTCGCGCCGGCAGCCTGGCTATAGCCCACCCCGGCTGACATTTTGTTGGTCAGCGAGGGCCGGCCGACCGCCTGCACAAACAGCGTGTAGTTGCCCGCCGCCAGGTTCGCGCCGGAGAGGTCAAAGGCATGCGTCCCGGCCGGCACGTTGCCGATGACGGCCAGGTTCTGCCCATCGACCGAGGCATAAACCGTGTAGTGGTCCACGGTCGATTCCGAGCCGCTGATGCTCCAGTTCAGCGACTGTGCCGAAACCGCTGCGCTCACCGAAACGCAGTTATCGATGCCGCTTTCAATCTCGGTGCCTTCCTCGTAGTCGTTCCAGGTGGCCACCTGCACCGACTGCAGCGGATTGCCCACCGACCAGTACTGGCTTCCGTAGCCCCACGTCGTGAGCCAGAACTGGCCGCAGCTCTGCGCCGTGATGCGGTTGCTTCCCCACGAGGCCAGCGTGTCATTGAAGCCCTTGGCGGCCGAGCCAAAGATGATCATGCTGCGGTAGCTCTGCGCCGTTTGATAGAACGAGTCGATGCCGTGCACCCAACTGAAGCCGCCGTCATCCTGCGGCTGGGTGAATGAATTTTCAAAGATCAACAGCGGATTCCCCGCCGCGCTCTGCCGCACCGCGGTCCAATCCATGGGCAGGCTCTCGACCCCAAAGAAGAAAAGCACCGGCCGGCCGTTGATGTGCATGTAAGCCGGCGATGAAAAATACATGGTGTTGGCGTAGCTGATGTCGCTCAGCAACTGCGACGTGCAGGTGGCGCTGTCAATACAACTCAGTGCGCCTTTGTCTTCCATCACGGCGAACTCAAAGCGGCCGCCGCGGGTTTCGGCCTCGTTGCGCAGGAATTGCGTGGTCTGGTCTTCGCGCGCGTGGCTTTGGCCGTACCAGTCAACAATCGCGCCCTGCGCGCCGCGGCTCAGCATGTCCGTCACCTGGCGCTGCACCTGCGCCGCGTCGTTCGACGTGTAGCCCACGTTCATGTGGTTAGCGCCGCCGAACCAGGGCATAAAGTGCACGAAGATTCGAGTGCTGTTCCCGCTGTAAAGCAGGGTCGAGAGCGGCACCTTGCTGATGTTGCTGGCGCCCAGGTTGCCGTTCGACTGCGACACAAAGCTGTCCGCCGCACTGGTGTTGTTGCCGGTTTCCGCGGCTAGCGTCGTGGTCGTATTCAGCGTTTGGGCTTGTGCCCCCAGCAGGGAGCAGGCAAAAAACATGAATGCAATGAGCTCGTTTCGATTCGGGGAACGCAAAACTTCGTCTCCGCCGTCCGGGGGAAGGACGCCTTGCAGGCCACAGTGGCGCTGGGCTCGCCTGCCGTCGAACCAGGCGGGTGCTGCGCGGCCGGCCGGGGTTCACGCAACCGCGGCGCGCAAATGTCGCAGCAAAAGGTGAGCTGATTGTAGGGATCAGAGGGCTAAGACGGATTACGGCGGAAGGCTTTGTGGGCGAAGGTTTTTGCCTTAGTCCGCTTGGGTCATTGGCCTTAGTCGAACCTGCTCAGTACACCGCTCGCGACTGCCGGCTGGCCTTTGATGCCAGCGAGAACCTCGGCTCCGGCGCGCGGTGCCCGTGGAGTAAGTCGGCCACGTATTCCCCCACCGCCGGGCCGTGTTTAAAGCCATGCCCGGAGCCGCCGCCCACCAGCCACACGTTGTAGTCCGGGTGGCGATCGATGAGGAAATCGCCGTTTGACGTGTTTTCATACTGGCAAACCCGCGCCTCAACCAGCGGCGCATCTCCGAGTTGCGGGAAGCGCCGGGCCAGGTAGTTGCGGGCGGCGGAGTACGCCTGCGGGCTCGGAGTTCTCTCGCCCGTATCCGGATCAAACGGCGCGCCATGCAGGTCGAGTGCGACCTTGGCGCCGCGGCCTTCGATGTCGGGCATTCCATACATGCCCGCGCTCATCTCCAGCCAGGTGGGAAAGCCCTGCGGCTGGTAGCCGCTGTTTCCGGCGGGAGTGCCGAAAAAGAAGACCTCCTGGCGGGTGATGAACATTCGCTCGGCCAGCAGCTCCGGAAAAAGCTCAGGCAGCCATGGCCCGCAGCAGAACACGAACGCACCCGCTGAAATTTTCTCACCGGCGGCCGTGCGCAAGCCGCCCCGGAATTTTCCGGCGCCGCCAAACGGCGCAATCTCAAGCGTACGAAATTCAACTCCTGCGGTAACGCATTGCTTCACCGCAGCGGCCACGGCCCGCCGCGCCAGCAGCACTCCGCTGCCGGGCTCCCACAGTGCCCAATCGATTCCATCGAAGTTGATTTGGGGATACCGGGTTCTTAGCTCAACCGGCTCCAGGTGCTCGATCGCCACGCCCACTCGGCGCAGAGTCTCTTCGGTCCGGGCGGCGTAGCCGTCGCCGGAACGGGCCAGCCACAACACGCCGGTCGGAACGAACAGATCTTCGCCGGCGCGAGCGAACAGGCGGCGCCAGAGGTCAAGCGATCGCAGCGACATTCGCGTGTAAATTTCGTCCGTGCCATAACCCATACGAATGATGCGCGATTCGCCCCCGGAGCTTGAGCGCGAGTGCCCGGGAGCATACTGCTCGGCCAGCAGCACGCGGGCCCCGGTTTGCCGCAGGAAGTGCGCGCACCACGAGCCGAATACGCCGGCGCCCACTACTGCAAAGTCGTAAGTCACGGAGGAAACAATAAACCGGGCGGGTTGCCGGGGGCCAGAGCTGGTTCAGGAATTGGAAGCCGGCGTCAGTCGCTGCTTCGCAGCGAATCGGGGCGAGCGGTTGCGCGCAGGAAGCGGTAAGGATTCACCGGCGTATCGCCGATGCGAACTTCGTAGTGCAGGTGCGGCCCGGTGCTGCGCCCCGTCAGCCCGACGTATCCAATCACGTCGCCCCGGCGCACCGCCTGTCCCTCGGTCACGGCAAAGCGCGAAAGATGACCGTAGCGGGTCGTAATCTCGTGGGCGTGCTCCACGATGATTAGGCGGCCGTAGCCCGCCATATTGTCGGCAAATGCGACTACGCCGTCGGCGGCCGCCCGCACCGGCTCGCCATAGCTCGACGAAATATCAACCCCGCTGTGGAAAGCGCCTTCGCCGTTGAACGGGTCAATGCGCTCGCCGAATGAGCCGGTTACGCGGCCTTCGACCGGCCAAAGGCTGGGCGCGGCCGCGGCCCGCAGCCAATCGGCAACGCTTGAGGAGCCTTGCTCCGCCCAAACCGAGCGGCGCAAACCGGGCATCGCGGCCGGGACCACCACTGAACCATTCATCGCCGTCGTCTTGAGCAGCGAGAGCCGGTCGAGCGAGGCCGTAAACTGCGCGTCCGAGCCGCCCGGCGCAGCGGCTTTTGCCAGCCCGGCGTCTGATTTCAGCCCATAGAGCGCGGAAACCTCACCCGCCAGCGAACTCAGCGATGCCGCCTGAATCTCTTTCTCCCTGGCCACCTGCTCCAGGGTTGAGTAACGCTTCTTCAGGGCTTCCTTTTCAGACCTGAGCTGGTTGAAGCGTGCTACCTTCAGCAGCATGCGAGTGTAGGAGCCGGCAATCCCGGTGATCGTGAACATGCCGATCAGCGCGCCGGCCAGGAACACGTAGAGGTAGTGAACCGGAATATGGATCTTCCTCAGCTCACCTTCCTGGTCGCGAGTTACAAATACAACGTAATAACGCTTGTGCACGTTCGAGTTTGTAAGGACTCCCGGTATCGTTCAGTCGTCGACTGTGAACCGCTATCTCTCTGCTGATGCACAGCAGAAGCACAGGGTGAGCCAGGGGTTACTGGCCCGCAGACGAAGAAGGCGGTTGGCCCGGTAAAGACTGGAGAAAATTAGCAGCCAAGCCAAGTGAGTGTCAATCAGGTCCTCCGCCTAGCAACATTTCACCTGCTAAGGTTTACCGCCAAGTAAATCAGTGCGTTACCTCGCCGGGCGCAGCGCCTCGGCGTGCTGCTGCGCATCTTCGGCTTCTGCATTCATTCCCTTCTGCCGGTAGGCTTGCGCCAGCGCAGCCCAGCCGTTCGGGTCGCCGGCCTCGCCCGCGGTGTATTGCTTCAGCGCCGCGATGGCCTCATCGAGCTTGCCCGATTGCAGGTACGCGAGGCCCAGGTTGTAGCGAATGCCCGCCAGCTTGGGGTCGAGTTGCAGGGCCTTCTGATAAGCGGCAATCGCTTCGGGGGTGCGCTGCGCCACTTGGAGAGCCAGCGCGTATGAAGCTTCCATCTCGCCCGATTTCGGCTCCAGCTCCGCCGCCCGGCGCATCGCCTCGGCGCCTTCAGTGGCACGCCGCGTGGCCAGGTACAGGAAGCCGAGCTCCCGCCACGCGGCGGCGTTTTTTGGCTGCAGCCTCACGGCTTCATTGAGTTGGAACTCGGCCGGGCGCGCCTGGCCTAAACGCATGTAGGCTTCGCCGATGGCGATGTGCGGATCAGCCAAATCGGGGCGCAGCGCCATGGCGCGGCGAAGCTCCGGCATGGCCGCGTTCGCGTTGTTCACCCTGAGTGCTGCCCGCCCTCGTTCGAGCGGCGCTATGTAGCGCTCGCGCCTGCCGACGGCAATTCCGCCCACCGCAATAGCGATGACCAGCACCAAGGCCGCGGCGTCGCCGAGCGCCAGCTCTTTGCCGTCACTCGCATCGGCCGCGCCCTGGCTCTCGGCCTGCTTGCGATTGCTCAACACAATCGCGGAACCGAAGATGATGCCCGCCGCCAGCCCGCCAACGTGGGCGGCGTTATCCATCTTGCTGGTCACCACACCGTATGCCACGGTGTAGGCGGCAAACACCGCCAGGCTGATGCTGGTGGACCTGATCACTCCCTTTGAAAGCGGCAGGCGCGCAAAGTGGAATGCCACCAGCAGCGCCCCCGCCAGCCCCAGGATTGCCCCTGAGGCGCCCGCGCTTACCACCGCCGGATGCCAGCCCAGGCTGGTGATGCTGCCGGCAATCCCGGTCAGCAGATAGGTGATCATGGCAGTTCTGCCGCCGAACAGGTATTCGGCCAGCGCGCCAAGGTTTACCAGCGCCCACATGTTCACCACCAGGTGAACGATTCCGATGTGGACAAACGTATTGGTCAGCAGGCGTCCCCACTCCCACCAGACCCCGGAGGCG
>JAJPJZ010000132.1 GCA_021323935.1 Terriglobia bacterium
ATAGCTCGGCGGCGACGGGCCCGGTAGTGTCCGCCATCAAGGGCGCACAAAAGTCGCCCATGCCGCAGCACATCAAGCCGATGCTGGCGACGCTGGTTGACGCGCCTTTCGACGGCGCCGATTGGCTGTTTGAAATCAAGTGGGACGGCTATCGCGCGCTAGCGTTTATTCGCAACGGCAAGGCGCGGCTGGTGTCACGCAACCAGAATGACCTGACCGGCCAGTTCCCCGAAGTGGCGGCAGCGCTCGCAGCCATTGACGCCGAAACCGCCATCATCG
This sequence comes from Terriglobia bacterium, assembly GCA_021323935.1. GTDB lineage: Bacteria > Acidobacteriota > Terriglobia > Terriglobales > Acidobacteriaceae > JAFAIN01. Next base: position 280 of record JAJPJZ010000132.1, read on the forward strand.
ATGGCGAAGTGGTGGCGCTCGATGAGAGCGGCAGGCCGTCGTTCAGCCTGATGCAGCAGCGGACCGGCCTGATCGGCCCGGGAAAATTCAGCGCGCCCGACGCCCGCGTCCCGATCGTCTATTACTGCTTCGACCTGCTGTACCTCAACGGCTACAGCCTGATGCGCGCGGATTTAGACGAACGCAAAGCCCAGCTCAAGGCAATCGTGCCGGGTGACGCGCGCCTGCGCTACTCCGAGCATTTTGCCGAGCACGGCAACCAGCTCTTCGACGCCGCTGCGCAACAGGGACTGGAAGGGATCGTCGCCAAGCGCCGCACCAGTTGTTACATACAGAAGCGCAGCCGCGAATGGCTCAAGATCAAGATCACGCGCCGGCAGGAATGCGTCATCGGCGGCTACACCGACCCGCGCGGCACCCGCGAGCATTTCGGCTCCGTCGTGCTCGGCCTCTATGACGAGCACGGGCGCCTCATCCCGGTAGGGCAGGCGGGAAGCGGCTTTACGGAACAATCGCACGACGAAATGTGGCGGCGGCTGCAAAAGCTGAAGACGTCCAAGAGCCCTTTCGCCCGTCCGCCCGACGCCACCCGCGGAGTTCACTACGTCAAGCCGGAGCTGGTGGCCGAAATCAAGTTCACCGAGTGGACCCACGGCAGCGCCAACCAGAAGCTGCCGAAGGGCACGCCCCCTGATTTGAAAATGCGGGCGCCCGTATTCCAGGGGCTGCGCACCGATAAAGCGCCGCGCGAGTGCGTCTTCGAACGGCCACACTCCGCCCGCGAAGAAGCCCGTAAAGCCGAATCAGGCGATGCCGCCTGAATTGCTGCTTGACCGCCTTCTCTTTGTGATGTAAAGTACTTCGCATGACTCATTCAGTTCTCCTCGCGCTGGCCGGTTCGCTGCTGCTCGCCGGCTGCTCCCGCAACAACCTGCTGCTGGGTGAGGTTCGCGCGAACGTCGCCGGCCATCCCACCACCGTGACCGATTGTTTCCAGGTGCAGGTGCCCGCGCCCAACGACGCTGCCGGCGCCCACACCTGGTTTCCTTGCCGCGATTCGCACATCACGCTGCAGGATGAGCATCTCGAAGTGAACGGCCGGCACTATGGCGTGATCTCTTCCGGCGCCAGCATCGTGGTTGATCATGGCCAGGTGCTGGTAAACGGGCGCGAGCTGCAGCCGCTACAGCAGTAAACGCGGCAGCGGCAGCACTCGATTTCTGGCGGCAGGCGCTCCCTCGCCGGGCATCTAACCAGGCAAAACCCCTCGGAGGAGCCCCATGCCCGCCAATTCTGCCGCGACGCTTAACGCTGTGTGCCCGCTGTGCGGGGATGGAGCAGGAGCGCCTCCTTCGGAGCGCAAGCGGCGCCTCGCCATGCAAATGCGGTCGCTTGAAAATGGCACGGTCCGGGTCCGTGACCTGTGCGCGCAAGCGGGCGACTTGTGCGGGGCCTGCCGCGTGCTGATGATTGGGATTCACAGCGATGACGATCGCCTTGAGCTCCGCGACCGCCTGCAGAAGGAGCTTGAGCCCGTGGCAGCCGAAGCCCACCGCACCGCAGCTCCGGGCGAAGCGGGATCCGGTACGCAGCCTGACCGTGAGCGCATCGGCAGCCGCCGCGATCCCGAGGAGCGGCCTGCCGCCCCCGGTGAAGACGTGCGCGAGAAAATGCTCGACAAGACGCTGGCCGATTCCTTTCCCACAAGCGATCCGCCCTCCAGCATTCCCGATCCGGCAACAGACGACTCCATGGCCGCATAACGGGCTGGCCCGATACTGCACATTCCAAATGCGTCACGCATCTAACCTAAGTGACTGCGCAGCGCTTTCAGCGCGCGCCGGGGCGCTGCGCGATTCGCCATAAGGCGGAGCACTGCCACACGAGTCGGCAACTTGGGGGACGTGGTGTATTCACGAGCGGCAAAGCTTCCGGCTACCACCGGCGCCAGTGAGTTGCGCGTGCGATCGCCGCAGCGAATCTGGCTGTTCAGCTTTGCACTGGGCGCAGTGGTGTTCGCCGCGACCAGCCTGGTGCACTGGCTGGTGTATGGCCTGCTGTTGCGCGAGCACGGCATTCGCGTCGTTGGCCCGGTGGCTGCCGGCGGCGTCACCACGCTGCTGTTCCATCGCCTGCTGCATACGCAGCGTGAGGCGCGGCTGGCCGCGCTCGGCCGCTTTCGCATCATCGCTGAGATGAACCATCACATCCGTAACGCGCTGCAGACAATTTCCTACCAGCGCTACGTCAGCAACAGCCAGGCGGAAGCCAACCGCGTCAAAGAAGCGGTAGAACGCATTGAGTGGGTGCTGAAAGAGATCGTTCCCAACATGCAATCGCGCGACGGCTTTAACTGACGCCCAGCGTTACGCCGGGGTGCGCGCCGCGGCGTTGCCATCCACCGTAGGAACGGACAGCGTTACTTCCAGGCCGCCGTCGTTCGCGTTCCTGGCGCGGGCTGAGCCGCCGTGCAGGCGCATGGCGCCTTCCGTGATGGCCAGGCCAATGCCGGTGCCGCCGCTCTGCCGGTCGCGCGCCGACGCTACCCGGTAAAAAGGCCGGAAAATTTTTGATAATTCCGTTTCCGGAATGCCGGGCCCGTGATCGCGCACCCGAATTTCCGCCGGGCCTCCGTTACTGCAGTTCATGCTGATTTCAACCGTGCTGTTCGGCGCGGTGTAGCGCAGGGCGTTGCGCACGACGTTTTCAACGGCGCTGCGCAGCAGGTCGTGGCTGCCGAGAATGGTGCAATCGCCGTTCACCTGGTAAGCCACGTTGCAGCCTCGGCCTTTGGCTTCGAACTCGGCATCTTCGGCAACATCGCCGACCAGCGATGCCAGCGAAACCGGCGTCTTTTCGGGCGGAGTGGTTGCCGCCTGAATGCGGGCCAGCACAAGCAGGCGGCCGATCATCTCGTTCAGCCGCTCCGCTTCGCGCTCGATCCGGTCCAGGGCCGCTGCCGCTTCGTCACCCTGGCGATCGCGCGCCAACCCAAGCGCCATGGTGAGCCGCGCCAGCGGCGAGCGCAGCTCGTGTGAAATATCGCGAATCAACTGCTGCTGCGAGCGCACCAGTTCCTCGATGCGGGTTGCCATCTCGTTGAAGTCGCGCACCAGTTCGCCCAGTTCATCGTGGCGTCGCCCCAGGTTGGCGGGAGCGCGCGCGCCGAGGTCGCCGGCAGCAATGTTGCGAGCCGCCGAGCGCAGCATCAGCACCGGGCCGGTGAGGTAGCGCGTCAGCAGGTAACAGATCAGTCCCGATATCAGGATTGCGATCGCCCAGTTGCGCGCCTGCCGCGAAAACGGGCCGCTGAATGGGCCGATGGAGCGGCGCGGCAACTCAGCCACCAGGATGTACTGCTTGCCGGAAGGGCCGGTGGCACGCTGCGCCCCAACGGCCTGGCGGCTCTTAATCAGCAGCTCGGGCGAGCCGCTGGCCTCGGCTGAAAGTGCCAGCTTCCTTTCTTCAATGCTGACGTTGCCGACAATCGGCTTGCCGCCGGAATCGAGCAGCACCGCATGGATGCGATAGCTGCTGTTCAGCCGGTCCAGGTACGCCGAAAGCGGGCGCGGGCCGCCGGTTTCGGCGATCTGCGCGGCGTCGGTGGCATAGATGGCCAGCGCGTCGCCGGTCAGCGAGCGCCAGCGCTGCACGACCTGTTCGGGCGCAAGGCTCCATGCCAGCACCAGGGCCAGTTCCACCAGCACGGCGGTCAGCCAGAACGCCAAAAAGATCTTTAGGAAGAGGCTGCGCATGGCTTTAGCTTGACGCTATTTGCCCGGCCGAGAAACCCGAAAATCACAAAATTACCGAAATTTATGGTTTCTTTACTCCGCGCCTGACCCGGGAGTGGTGTAGATGTAGCCCACGCCGCGCACGGTCTTGATCCGCTCGCGCCCGGCCACGCGTTCCCCCAGCTTTTTGCGAATCTTGCTGACGTGAACGTCAAGCGAGCGGTCCCAGGCCACGAATTTTCGGCCCAGGACTTCCTGCGCCAGGGTTTCACGCGTGACCACGTTGCCGGCGGCGCGCAACAGGCGCTCCAGCAGGCTGAACTCAACTGCGGTCAACTCGATCAGATCAGAATTGCGGCGCACGGTGTGCGCGCCCAGGTCCATCTCAACGTCGCCTACCGCCAATCTTCCCAACTCGTGCGGACGACCGCCTTCAGCGCGGCGAAGAATGGCGCGAATTCGCGCCAGCAGTTCCCTTGGGTTGAACGGTTTTGCCAGGTAATCATCGGCGCCGATTTCAAGCCCGACAATGCGGTCTACATCTTCGCCTCGCGCCGTCAGGATGAGCACCGGAACCCGCGATTTCTGCCGCACCGTGCGCAGCACGTCGAGCCCGCCCATGCCGGGCAGCATGACGTCGAGCACCACCAGGGCAAAGTCTCCTTCCATGGCGCGCTGCAGGCCGCTCGAACCATCGTGAGCGATTTCAACCTGGTAGCCCTCGCCAGTCAGGTATTGCTGCACCAGCTCACATAAATCCACATCGTCATCAACGATCAGTATTCGTTCCATGATCCGCCGGGTCGCCGAGCGCCGCCGCACGCCAGCTTAACAGTACCTTCGCCGCGCGAGCGAAACAAAAGTTTACGCTGACTCACTAACTCTTCACGCGCTCACAGGCGCAGCGCGGGTTCACATCCTCAGGAGCCAGGCTCCGGAGGAAATACATGAAAAAGTACATTATTGCGGCAATCGCCGGCACGGCGATGCTGTTCAGCGGGCTCGGTTTTGCGCAGGCTGCCAAACAGGGCGGCGGGCACGAACGCGGCATGTTCGGCCGCCGCATGGCACAGCAGCTTGGATTGAGCGACGCGCAGCAACAGCAGATCAAGGGCATACTGCAGGCTGAAAAGCCGAATATGCAGCCCCTTGCCCAGGAACTGAAGCAGGAGCGCCAGCAGATGAACGCGCTCACCGAATCCGGCACGTTCGATGAGGCCGCCGTGCGCGCCGCCGCCAGCAAGCAGGCGCAAACCGAAGCTGACCTCGCGGTGGAGCGGGCGCGCATGAAATCGCACATTTTTGCGGTGCTTACGCCCGATCAGCGCACCAAGGCGCAGGAAATGGAGAAGAGCTTTGCCGGCCGCCGCGGCCGCTGGGGACACGGCAAAGGCAACGAAGCCAACCAGCAGCCCGGCTCGCCCGACGGCGGCTTCTGAGAAGCTGAGTGGGATGGGCCTGTGGAGGCAAACGCCGGAGAGGCGCGGCTGGTAAGTGCCACGCCTCTCAGGCGTTGAAATCTTCTGAAGAAATTAAACCGGCGGCCGTTGGTACGCGGCGCCGGGTCTTGATTTCAGAGCGCGCTAACGTTCGTCGTTCGAGGCGCGTTTCCAGTTCACCAGGTCGCCGAGCGTGGTGGTCGCGCTTGAAGTGCTGGCTGCCGGATGCTTGTAAGCTTCCACATCCTGGCGGCTGGCCTCCTGGCCAATCGCACGCAATGACAGGCCGACCTTCTTTTCCTGCTCGTTCATCTTGATGATCTTGAACTCGGTTTCCTGGCCGGGCTCAAGCTTTACCGGGTGCCCGGTGTCGTCGGTCGATTCGGAGTTGTGGCACAAGCCTTCCACTCCCTCGGCCAGCTCCACAAACGCGCCGAAGGTCGCAACCCGCAGCACTTTGCCGTGGACCACGTCGCCCACGCGATGCGTCTGGAAGAACGTGTCCCACACGTCAGGCTGGAGTTGCTTCATGCCGAGCGAGAGGCGGCGATGCTCCGGGTCAATTGCCAGGATGACGGCCTTGACCTTGTCGCCCTTCTTCAGCACTTCCGAAGGATGCTTCACGCGCTTGGTCCAGCTCATGTTGCTGACGTGGACCAGCCCGTCGATGCCGTCTTCGATTTCAATGAACGCGCCGAACTCGGTGAGGTTGCGCACGCGCCCTTCAACCGTTGCGCCCAGCGGGAATTTTTCGTGCAGCGTCTCCCACGGGTTCGATTCAAGCTGCTTCAGGCCGAGCGAGATGCGGCGCTCCTGCGGGTTCACGTTCAGAACCACGGCTTCCACTTCCTGCCCGACCGTCACGATCTTGGAAGGATGCTTCATGCGCTTGGACCAGGTCATTTCGCTGACGTGGACCAGCCCTTCGATTCCCTGCTCCAGCTCGATAAACGCGCCGTAATCGGTGACGCTGATTACCCGACCCTTGACGTGGGCGCCCACCGGGTAGCGATGCGCCGCGTCCAGCCACGGATCGGGCGTGAGCTGCTTGAAGCCAAGCGAAACGCGCTGCTTTTCAGGATCGAATTTCAGCACCTTGACCTGGATCTGGTCGCCCACGTTCACCAGGTCGCGCGGATGCGTCAGCCGGCCCCACGACATATCGGTGATGTGCAGCAGGCCATCGATCCCGCCCAGGTCAACGAAGGCGCCGTAGTCGGTCAGGTTCTTCACCGTGCCGGTAAGCACCGAGCCTTCCTGAAGATGCTCGAGCGTCTTGCTGCGCTTTTCCGCCTGCTCTTCTTCGAGCAGTTGCTTGCGCGAAACCACTACGTTGCCGCGCTTCTTGTTCAGCTTGACGATGCGAACTTCAATTTCCTGGCCTTTGTAGGAATCCAGGTTGCGCACCGGGCGCAGGTCGAGCTGCGAGCCCGGCAAAAACGCGCGCGCGCCCAGGATATCGACC
>JAJPJZ010000392.1 GCA_021323935.1 Terriglobia bacterium
GCAGAAGCTGATTTCGGCCTACTTCAACGTGGATAACGGCGGCGGCCGCATTCGCGGCGTTTACCTGCAGCAGAACCTGGCCGAGGAGCCGATCTTCCGCCAGTGGATTGAGCCGCTGCGGGACCTGGGGGTCACGACGATTTCAGTCGAGAACACCGGTGGCACTGACCATGAGTCGTTCGACGCGGTCGGCATTCCCGGCTTCCAGTTCATCCAGGACCCGCTGGATTACGGCTCACGCACCCACCACTCAAACATGGATCTTTATGAAGAGCTGCGGCCGGAAGACCTGGCGCAGGCAGCCACGGTCGAGGCGATTTTTGTTTACAACGCGGCCATGCGCGACCAGATGCTGCCGCGGAAACCATTGCCGCATCCTGAACTGGAAGACGAGATGGCGGCGCCGCTTAAAGGAGTAATGCCGGGCGCGGTTGAGGCGAAGGAAAAAAGCGCCGAGGAGAAGGCGCGACCTGAAGAACAAAAGCCGCCGCAGCAGTAAACCAGCCTGTCGGGCGGGCGCGAGCATGGCGCGTTACCGGTGTGTGCGTTAGCGTGTAATTGAGCAAGCGAGCACTCAGCTTATCGATGCGAAAATTGCTTCCATTCATGACGGTGCTGGTGGTAGTGGCGGCGGCGCGTACCGGCTGGATTTTTTACGAACGACATGAGGCCGGCAGGGCTGAGGCTGAGCAGGCAGAGCGAAACCGCCGCGAGGAAGCCCGCAAGGTGACGGAAATGCTCGGCAATGGCCACGTCAAAATTCTTAATCTCTCGCTCGAGCCGCCGGTGATTCGCATCGGCGGTGAAGCGGAGCTGTGCTACGGCGTCTCTAACGCTACGGCGGTCACGATTGATCCGGTGGGCACCGTCGATGCGGCGTATGCGCGCTGCATGAAAGTGAAGCCGCGCAAGGAAACAACTTACGTGCTCACCGCCAAAGACGCAGGCGGAAACACCGAGACGGCGCAACTGACGCTCAAGGTGTACTGAGGGACACGCTGCATTTGTCGCTCTGCCGGTGCGCGCCCGCGAATTCGCCGCGCCTGCGGCGGTCATTCCTGTAGCCATACGGCCACCCCGCCATTTAGCATTTCGCGCATGAAAGAAATCGTTTCTACCAGGAATGCTCCGCAGGCCATCGGCCCTTATTCGCAGGCAGTGAAGGCCAACGGGCTGGTGTTCACGGCCGGCCAAATCGCCATTGATCCGAGCACGGGCAACGTGATCGAAGGCGACGTGCGGCAACAAACCGAGCGCGTCCTGAAAAACGTGAGCGCGATCCTGCAGGCCGCCGGCTCAAGCCTCGATAACGCCGTGAGGACGACCGTGTTCCTGAAGAACATGTCGGATTTTGCGGCGATGAATGAGGTTTACGGCAAATTTTTTACGGCGAAGCAGCCGGCGCGCTCAACCGTGGAAGTGGCGCAGTTGCCGAAAAACGTCCTGGTTGAAATTGATGTGATCGCGCTGGCGTAGCCGGGCTGCAGCGCAGCGGGCATACGGCGAAAAGCCCGCGCACAAACCAGAGCGCGGCGCTCGCGATTATTCGCGCGCGCGAATCATGGTGGCCTTGCTGTAAGCGACGCGAAAGCCCAGGCGTTCGGCGTTGCGCTGCGACGTGGTTCCGCCGCGCGTAACCGTAATGGCCAGATCGCAGCCGGCCAGTTTTGCCGCCTGGATGCGCGCGCTCAGCAGCGCGGTTTGAATTCCGCGGCCGCGGTAAAGCGGCAACGTGCCGGCCCCGAACAGCGCCATCAGCTTCTCTTCCTTGATGACCAATCCAGTGGCCACGGCGACCGGCGTGTTGCGGGCAAGGGCGAGAAACGAGATGGCTTCGCCCTGAAACATGGCGGCGACGGTATCGGCAAAATCGGGCGGAGTGCCGTGGAAGCAGCGGCCGAGAACGTCGGCGCACTGGCGCGCCTCTGAAGGCTGGGCGCGGCGAATCTCGATGCCTTCAACTTCGGTCTTGAGCCGCAAATCGGGCCCGAGCTCAAGGACTACGACGTTGTTCAATTCCACCAGCCGGTAAGGACGCTCGCGCATAATTTCGAACAGTGATTCATCGGCCGCGGGCACCACATCGATTTGCGCGTCAGCGCCACGCTGGAAGTAAAACCGCTCGACGCGTTCAATGTCCTGCAGCACGACCTCGCGGCGCAGGCCGAGGCCGATAGCGCGGCCAATGGGCGAATTGGGGCCGGTGAAGACCATGTGCCCGCCGCCAATCTCCTCAATTTCCACGCGCACGTCGGGGCGGGAGCGGCGCAGCGCCTCGGCGTAACAGATCTGCGCGACCCGCTCACTCGATTCCAGCCGGGCGGCGAGTTGGCGATCGACAAATTGCATTTTGTGTCTTCCCGCTCAGTCGGCGCGGGCGAGTGAGTCAAATGGGGGTTGCGATTCAGCTCGCGCTGCCGATGGCGCCGTGATGAACCACGCCGCGGCCCACCGACGCCTGCTGCTGCGCTTCGCCCAGCGTGACTTTCACGTCGAGCTTCCGTTTGCCGCGAATGATGGTGAGCGTAACGGTATCGCCGGATTTGTGCTGGTCCATGGCGCGCGCCAGGTCCTGTTGAGTTTCCACATCCTGGCCGTCGATGGCAATGATGAGATCGCCGCCAATGCGAATCGGCGTATTGCCCAGGTAAGCGCGCTCGTTGCCGGCGTGGATGCCGGCGCGGTCGGCGGGACCACCGGGAACAACTTCAACCACCAGCAGGCCGTAATCGGCGGAGATGCCCATTTCCTGCGCCAGTTCAGGCGTGACGGGAATCGTGCGAATGCCGAGCGCGGGGCGGCGGATGTGGCCGAACTGCACAAGATCGTTCAGCGCCGCCTTGGCCGAGTTGATGGGGATGGCGAAGCCGATGCCGGCACTCTGTTCGGCGCCGCCGGTGGCGATCATAGTGTTGATGCCGATCACGTCGCCGTGCGCGTTCAGCAGCGGGCCGCCGGAGTTGCCGGGATTGATGGCGGCATCGGTCTGGATAGCATCATCGATGTCGCTGCCGGTTTGCGTGCGCACCGAGCGAATCGAGCTGATGATGCCGCGCGTCATGGTTCCGTTCAGGCCAAAAGGATTGCCGATGGCGAAGACCTTCATGCCGACCAGCAGGTGCGAAGAATCGCCTAACGTGAGCGGCGTGAGGTCGCGCTCGGGAATCTGAATGACGGCGAGGTCGTGGGAGCGATCGTAACCCACCACGCGCGCGCTGTAGCGCTTGCGGTTGTGCATGGTCACTTCAAGCCGCTGCGCGTTGGCAATGACGTGGTAGTTGGTGAGGATGTGGCCTTCCTTATCGATGATGAAGCCGGAACCCTGGCCTTCCTGCGGCACCGCGCCATAAAAGAAATCGAAGGCGACGGTTCGCGACGTAACGTTCACCACCGAGGGCACAACCTTCTTGTACACGTCAACGTTGTTCTGCTCTTCGGCTGAGAGGGTTTCCGGGCCGGCGGCTTGGGTCAGGTCAAGGTGGTCAGGCCGGGTGATCCAGCCGGCAGAAGAAAATGGGTTGCCGGCCCGGTGCGAGGTGAAGAAGTAAACTCCGCTGACCAGGGCCAATGCGAACAGAAAAGGACGGAAGAATTTCATGGCAGTTGCAGTGAGGGATTAGTTTAGCGCAGCGAAGCGGCAGCGCAGGAGAGCTCGCGCCACAACGCCTCGACCTGCTCTTCGGTGTGGGCCAGCGTGCCGGAAGCGTCGATGACGAAGTCGGCGTGGCGGACTTTTTCTTCGTCGGCCATTTGCGCCGAACTGCGGCGCGCCACCTCGAGCACGGCTTGATCGATGCTCATGGCCAGCCGCTGCGCCAGGCGCTCGGCCTTCTGCTCGGGCCGGCAGGTTACGACGACGATCTTATCGAAATGCGAGCGCGCGCCGGCTTCAAGGATCAGCGCGGCTTCAACCACGGCGACGCCCTGCGGGTCACGCAGCGCAGTTTCTTTGAGCCACTGGTGCTGATAGGCGAGCACGGCCGGATGAATGACGGCGTTGAGCTCTGCGATGCGGCGCGAGTTGGCCGAAAAGGCAAGCTCAGCCAGGCGGGCGCGATTGATGGTGTGGTTCGCATTCAGAATCTCGCGCCCGAAGCGGCGAACAATTTCGTCATACACCGCCTGGCCGGGGCGCATGAGCTCGTGCGCCACCAGGTCGGCCTGCAGCACGCTGGCGCCGCGCGCAGCCAGCATGGCGGCGACGGTGGATTTGCCGCAGGCGATGCCGCCGGTCAAGCCAACTTTCAGCATGATGCGCCGCCATGGCCCGCCCGCCGGCGGCGTGGCGCGGAAGGCGACGCACACTGCTGCCGGCTTCTTGCGCCGTTCGCGCCGTGCGCGCTGCGTAGTGCTTTCATGGCGTGCGCCGCCCTCGACGCATGCGGCAGGCCTTGACCGTGTTGGCCATGAGCATAGCGATGGTCAAGGGGCCGACGCCGCCCGGCACGGGCGTGATTGCGCCGGCCACTTCAGCGACGTTGGGATGCACGTCGCCAATCAGGGTTGCGCCGCGCTCGGCGAACTCGCGGGCCCGTTTTTCATTTCCGGGGAAGAAGCGCTCCAAGTCCTGGCGAGTCGTCACGCGCGAAATTCCCACGTCAATCACGGTGGCGCCCGGCTTCACGAACTCGCGCGTGATCATGCCTGCCCGGCCCACGGCAGCCACCAGCAGATCGGCTTCGCGGCAGACCGCAGCCAGGTCACGAGTCTTGGAATGGCACACCGTGACGGTGGCGTTGGCGTTCAGCAGCAGCATGGCCATGGGTTTGCCCACAATATCGCTGCGCCCGGCCACCACGGCATTCTGCCCGGCAATTTCGACACCGCTGCGCTGCAGCAGCTCCATGATGCCGGTCGGGGTGCAGGGCGTGAGGCCAGGGCGTTGCATCGAGAGCAGCCCGATGTTCACGGGATGAAAGCCGTCCACATCTTTCTGGGGCGAAACCGCCATCAACACCTCTTTACTATCAACCTGCGGAGGCAGCGGGAGTTGTACCAGGATGCCGTCGATGTCGTTACGGGAGTTCAGCTCGGCGATTACTTCGAGCAGCCCGGCGGTGGTGATGGAGGGAGGCGGGGTGAGCTTCTCGCTGTAAATCCCAAGCTGCTCAGAGCTGCGGACCTTGTTGCGAACGTAGATCTCAGAGGCGGCGTGGGTGCCGGCCAGCACCACGGCGAGGCCCGGCCTCAACCCCTGCGACCGCAATTCGCTGACCTGCGCCGCCACTTCCGCCTTGATTTCGGTGGCGACAGCGTTCCCATCGAGTATTTGTGCTTGCATTGGGTTGGGCCGGTTCATTGCCATTGTATGCAAATGCGTGCCAATCAATTACCCATGGCGGGTTGCTGCGCGTTTTAAATCGGCCCAGAGCCGCCTGATCTGACCGCCGGAATATGTTTCTTCACTAATTTCTGCGGATGTTCACGAGAAATTCACTCGGCGAGCAACTTTGGCATTAAATTTGCCGCAACAAATGGTGTGGTTAGTTCGTCTAATAGAGCAGAGAGGTCCAAGGGTCGGAGGTGATTATGAACTGCGAACGTTTTTCCGCACCCGAGTTGACGGCTCTCCGGAACGAACTGGTGCAAGGCAGCCTGGATGCAATGCAAGCTGCTGAGCTACTGCAAATGTTCCTTGTGGGCCGCGGCTACGGCGTTTCTCCAGACGCAGCTCGTGATGCGGTTTGCCGCATGGGTGGCGCGGGCTGTTCCCTGGATGCTATGCAGCGCGAGCTGGAAGGTTTGGCGCTGGTGATGTGACCGCCCTAACCGGGGCGCGATTGCCAGCAGACTCAGGCCGGGTTAATCAGCCCGGCCTTGGTTATTGGCGCCTCAATTGTCGCCCGCGCCGCTGCCGGAGTTATCAGCAGCCCGCTCGGCGGGCCGGCTCATCAGCGGCGATGACGCGTAGAACTTCCGGAAAGCTTTTGCGATCTGCTGCGCGACGCGCGTGCGGTCGCTCCGCCCGCTCCACGCCTCTTTGCGCACCCACCACAGCTCCTGCCCGGCGCGGTCGTGCAGCACGGCAATGGCTTCAAACGCGGTGCGCGGCAGCCCGAAATGGGGCTCATCATCGAGCTGCATCACGGCAATCCAGCGCCCGGTTGGATTGACGCTGAGCACCAGGTCGTTGCCGCCATCGCTGCAGTTCAGCCGCAGCGAGCGCACTGATGCCAGGCTTTCAGCGACAATGCTGCGCAACTTGGGATCGCCGCTGATGCACAATTCCGCCGGCCGGCCGGCATCAAAAGGACCAGCTGCATTTTGCGGAACGCGAACGCGCTGCACGCGATTGCTGTCATCGGCGTCGAGCACAATCCCGGCCGCATTCAGCTTCGCCACCACGGCCGAGAGCGGCGCCACGGCGGTTTCAACCTGCTCGGCGCCCGGCCACCACACCGTCACCTGGTTTGAGTTGCTGGCCTTGCCCACCGCCAGCACCCACACGCCGCGGACCATGATGTAGGCATTGTGGTCCGAATCGTGCACCACCACCGCCGCCACCGCGTTCACGCCGGCATTGGCTTCGTGCGGCGCTGAGGCGCGTCGCTGCAGCTCGGAATCGGCCGCTGAAACAAAATTGTGCTGCCATCCATACGCGGTGGCTGCCGCCTGCAACGCGCGGAGCTGCGCGCGGTCAAGGTCGCCGCCCACGGCATCGCTGCGCAGCGATTCCTCAAGCGGCACCGCCCAGCCCTGCGGATCGGCAGAAGAGTGCGCTTCAGCCGGAAGCGCCGGACGCACGGAAAAATTGCCCGGCCGCCAGTTCTGCCCAAACTCTTCCGTCTGGCCCAGGCGAGAGCCGCCGGCGTCGAAGGCCGTGCCGTCGCCGGTCACGCTGCCGAGCGCAGTGCCGCCGGCAAAAACTTCGCACACCTGCTCAGTGCAGCCGATTTTTCCTTGCAGGTGGCCGTTGGCGTCGTAATAAAAGAAGGTTTGGCCTGATGCAGCCGCGACGAACGCAACTACAGCGATCGCGAGGTTGATTGCAGGTCGAGCGCCCACGAGATGCCGCCGGGCCGCCATCGTGAAAGCCATCCTACTGCTCGGATGCGCAATTCTCAACAGTGGCTTTACCCCGCCTCGCTGGCCGCGCTCAACCCGCGCCCAGCGCGGCTTTTCCTTCCCCGCCCGCGTTGATTTCTATTGCGCTGCGGCTTGAAATGCGATATTTCTTTCTCCCCATTTCAGAGCTGGTTTTTGGCCTGTTCCAGCCTGGTGGCGCCCTACCCAAGTCTTGGTCACGATGGAGAGAACCCTTGAGGACTGTTAAACGCACATTCGCCATTTTGTCTGTAGTTGCCGTGGCCTGCGCCTTGAGCGCGGTTGCGCAAACCGAGTCCGCTCGCCAGGCGGCCGTACCGTATCCGCACGCCGGCATGCCGGCGGCCATTGACCTCGGCAGGCTGGCCGCGCAGCCCGACGCCGGCCCCATTTCGCTCACCGTCACTTTGCGAATCAATGACCTGAAAGCCGCGCAAGACCTGCTCACCGCCCTGTACACGCCGGGGGATCCGCAGTTCCACCAGTTCCTCACCGGCCAGGAGTTTGCCGCCCGCTTCCTGCCCGGCGCGGCTGAAGTGCAGCGCGTGATTGCTGCGTTTGCTAGCTATGGCCTGGCGGCCGAGCGCACCAGCTCCACTACGCTAAGAGTGACGGGCACGGCAGCCGACATTGAGCGCGCGTTCGCCGTAAGCCTGCATCAGTACCAGGTGCCGGCCCAGGGCAGCGCGGCTGCCTACACCTACCATGCGCCCCTGGCGCGGCCTGCAATTCCTGCCGAAATTTTCTCTTCCATCTCGGCAGTTGCCGGGCTCGATACCCGCCCCAGCCTCCACCCCATGCACGTGAACGCCTCCAGCGCCTTCACTCGCGCACCGCGCCAGGCCTCTGCCTCCGCGCAGGGCAATCCTCCGGGCGTGTGGACCGTCACTGACTTCGCCAACTACTACGACGTGCAGCCGCTCTACAAAGCCGGCCTGAGCGGAAAAGGCCACACCCTGGGCATCATTACGCTGGCCAGCTTCTCCCCGAGCGATGCGTTTGCGTATTGGAATGCATTGGGGCTGAGGGTCGATCCCAAGCGCCTCACGGTCGTGAATGTCGATGGCGGTCCGGGCGCGCCCAGCGACGCCTCCGGTTCGGTTGAGACGACGCTCGACGTAGAACAATCGGGCGGAATCGCTCCCGGCGCAAAAATCATCGTCTACCAGGCGCCCAACACCAGCCAGGCATTCCTTGACCTGTTTGCCGCCGCGGTCGAAACCAACGCCGCCGACACGCTCTCAACCAGTTGGGGCGAATGGGAGTGGTTTGATAACCTCGACAATTCGCCGGTCACCGATCCCATCACCGGCCAGACCGTAAGCGCGATCCAGGCCACGCACGAGTTGCTGCTGCGGGCGGCCATCCAGGGCCAAAGCGTGTTCGCGGCAGCCGGCGACAGCGGCGCCTACGACGTGTTCTCGGCCTGCTCGCCGCAATATTGCAGCGAACCGCTCAGCGTCGATTATCCCGCCAGCGATTCGTTCATCACGGCGGGAGGCGGCACCACGCTGGCCGGCACCCAGACCTTCTGCCTCGATTCAGGCTGCAACAACCTGTTCAGCGTGAACGTGCCGGCGGAGCGGGTTTGGGGATGGGATTATCTGCAGCCGCTGTGCAACGTGCTTGGCGCGCCTGATCCGGTGAGCTGCGGCATCTTCCCGGTCGGCACCGGCGGCGGCGTCAGCGTGTTCTTCGATCGCCCTCTCTACCAGCTCGGCCTGGCCGGCACGCAGCTAAGCCAGCCGAACCAGAATTTTTCGTTCGAAGGCCAACTGCTGTTCTCGCTGCCGGCACATTTCCCCGGCCGCAACGTTCCTGACGTTTCACTGAACGCCGATCCCGATACCGGCTACGTCATCCTGTACACCTCGAACGTCAACGGGCCTGAGGCGCTGGAATTTTACGGCGGCACCAGCTTCGTTGCGCCGCAACTGAATGGCGTTACCGCGCTGCTCGATGAATCGCTCGGCCACGGCCGCGTTGGCCTGCTCAACTTCCCGCTCTACGCTCTTGCGCTGACCGGGCAGGCATACCGCAAACCCAACGCGCCGCTGAACGTAATTTCAACCGGCAACAACTGGTTCTATACCGGCACCAACGGCTATAGTCCGGCTGCGGGCCTCGGCACGCTCGACGTGGCCAACTTCGCCGCGCGCCTGCATGCCGCCTTCGGCCGGCCGTAGCTAACCCCATCATTCACACGGCTGCCCTCACCGGCAGCCGTTTTCTTTTTGATGGCGCCCTCGGCTTCACGCCGTTATTTCAGGCGTCGCGCCCAGCAGTGACTGCGTGTAGGCGTGTGTCGGCGAAGTTGTGATCTGCTCGGCATCGCCGATTTCGACGATCTTTCCGCGCAACATCACCGCAATTCGCGTCGCCAGGTAACGCACCAGCGGCATGGAATGCGAAATGAACAGGTAGGTGAGCGCGTACTCGCGCTGCAGGCGCGCGAGCAGGTTCATGACCTGCGCGCCAACGCTCACGTCCAGCGCCGAAACCGGTTCATCGGCCACGATGAAGCGCGGCCTCAGCGCCAGCGCGCGCGCAATGCCGATGCGTTGCCGCTGCCCGCCTGAGAATTCATGCGGGTAGCGGCGCAGGGCCGATTCATCCATGCCCACCGCCTTGATCAGCTCGCGAATGCGCGCTCGGCGTTCGGTGGAGTTGCCCACGCCGTGGATCACCAGCGGTTCGGCGATGATCTGCTCGGCGGTAAAGCGGGGATCGAGCGATCCAAACGGATCCTGAAATACGATTTGCATGTCGCGCCGCAAGTGGCGCAATTCGCCCGCGCCGGCGCGCAGAACGTCGTGGCCATCAAAGCTCACGCTGCCGCTGGTCGGCTCAATCAGGCGCAGAATCAGCCTGCCCAGCGTGCTCTTGCCTGAGCCCGATTCGCCGACCAGGCCCAGCGTCTCACCTGCGTTGATCGCGAGCGACACGCCATCGACCGCCCGCACCGGCGCTCTGGCCGCGGCGCCCAGGCCAGTTGATGGGTACTCCTTCACCAGGTTTTGAACTTCAACCAGCGCCATAGATGAATTCGCGCTGCTTTGCATGGTGACGGCAGCAGCACTCGAATCGTGAACTACGAAATTATCAGATGTGTACAATCGCGGCGTGCGGCGGCGCTCAGTCGCAATCCTCATTCTGGCCTTGATCGTTGCCGGCGCGGCAGTGGCTGCGTGGACGTGGTGGCGCTCCACTGCGGCGCGTGACGTGCGGCTGCTGCCCGATGCTGATGGCTACTTCTACATCGACCTGGCCACGCTGCGGCGCGCGGGCGCCATCGACCAGCTTCCGCCGGTCAGCGAAGATCCCGAGTATCGCGACTTCATCCAGGCCACCGGCTTTCGCTTCGAGCGCGACGTCAACTCCGCCGCCTTCGCCATCCACGGCCAGCCCGGCTTCGACGCCGCGGCGCTCGAGTCGCTGCGCTTCAGCGAGGTGTTCAGCGGCAACATCGATCGTGAGCGCGCCACCGCCTACCTGAGGAAAATCGCGCAGCAGGCCGCCTCGTATCGCGGCTGCGAAATCTTCTACGTTCCTTACCAGGGCCGCACCGTGCGGGTTACGTTTTTAGATGACCACCACGTTGCCGTCTCCAACGCCGAGTCTGACGCGCCGCTGCACAGCGTGATCGAAAAATTTGCGCAAACCGGCCCCACGTCGTCTCCGCGGCTGGTGGCCGAGTTTTACCCTGAAGTTCCGGCGGGCAGCCTGGTATGGCTGATCGCGCGCCTGAACTCGGCAGGGGAGCCGGCGCGCGGCGCTGTGCTCTCTTCGGCGTTGCAGCGCACGCTGGGCGGCAGCACCGCCATCGCCTCGCTGCGCTTCCTTACTGCGCTTGACGTCCGCATTGAAGCCATCGCGCCGACCCAGGAGAAGGCCAGCGAAATCGCGCAGGATGCTGGCACGTTTCTGCAGCTTTACACCGTGGCCCAGCAGCAGGCTGGCGCCGGCGGCAGCGATCCCGACGTGAAGGCGGCACTGCGCAGCCTTGAGGTGCAGCAGGATGGCCGTCGCGTGGTGCTGACGGCCAGTATCCCGCCGCGTGTGATCAGAAAATTAGCCAGATAAAAGGGCGCTGGAGCCCGGCGGCGCAGGCAGCCGAACTCCAGCGTTGCCGCTTATTGAGGCCAGGTCACGGAGCCCCACGTGCCCGTGCTGGTGTAGTTCGAGCCCGAACAGGAGCTGCCGTAATTGCCCGAGTCCGCCGTTCCCCAATTCGAGCAGGTATAAGGCTGCTGGAATGATTGAGGAGCGTTGCTCAACGGAATGATCGGGCTGGCGGAGTACACGTTGCCGCCTGCATCAGTCATGGAAAACTGAATGATGTCCTGGGTGCCGAACCCCAGCCGCACCGTTCCCCAGGTATCCGTCTGGTTTGAGGTGTAGTAGCTGGTGTTGCCCGGACACGGCGCGTCAGCAGTGCTCCACCACTGGCAATACGCCTGGTTGCTGATGTAGGTCACGTCGCCTGCTTCGCGGTCAAGCTGGCCTGAGAAGCCGGCCGAGTTGCCGTTCACCGTGTCGTTCACGCTCCACACTGAAATAAACAGCCGGTAATTCGCGTCGGAGCGTACGGCCTGCGATTGCGCGCATACCGCGGTGGGGTGGCACTGGTAGCTGTAGGTTGAATCGGCCGTGATGTTCGCAAAGTTGGCCGAAGCTGTTGCCGGCGACGCATCAGCCGCTTCCGTTACGGTGGCACTCAACGGGAACGCCAGCGGCCCCGTCTGGTTGAAGCTGATGTAGCTGTATTGCATCCAGCCGCTTTCCGAATACTGATTGTTGTTCAGGTACACCATCTGGCCGTTCTGGTATTCGGTGTCGCTGGTTTGCGAGGTATAGGTGTACTGGCTGTCGCCCGCTTCGGCGTAATAGTTGATGTTGTCGGCGCTCTTGATGTTAATGGTCGCGCTCGCCGAGTTGTTGCTGAGGTCGTAGTCAGCAGGAATGCTGTTTTCGGCGGCAACTTTCAGCGTGTAGGTGCCGGGCGAGGTAAACGTGTGCGTGAACATGCACGAAACCGTACCCCCGGCATCGACCCACACCGCCGAAGCGCGGTCGGCTTCTGCGTCGTTGATGTAGAGCACGCAGTTGGCTGAGGCGCCGGTATCGCCGTTGAGCTCCTGCACGGCGGCCGAGATGTTGACCGGCACATTGGCCAGCCCGCTTGCCGGCTGAATTCCGCTGACTGCCAGGTCAGGGCGCAGCCGGGCCGATTCCACCACCGTCACCACGTCGGTGCGGTTGCCGTTGAGGCCGGTAATGTTCGCCTGCAATTGCGCCTGCTGGTTGTGGCTCAGGCCATTCAGGTTCTGGTGGAAGTAGCCGCCGCCATTCAGGCCGTTCCAGTTGGTTGCGCCAAGTGCCTGGCCGCTCATGTTCAGCGGCTTGTATTGCACTTTGGCAATGTTTCCCGGCGGCGTGGCCGTGCTGTCGAGCACGCCTGTAGTTGCTTCAACGTCAACCGAGTGGTCCTTGTTCATCAGAATTCGCGCCGTCAGTACCGCCGAACCCGAACGTCCCGTGGCCGGCCGCGCTCCTGACACGCGATAGCGCTGCGAGTTCGGAACCAGCTTAGGCTGGCCCGGATCGCCGGTCTGGGCTGCCGCTCCTGCCGATAGGAGCAATGCCGCGGCGGCCAAGGCCAAATGACGAAGTTGCGTGCTCATAGATGTTCTCCTCCCCCGGAGAGCGCCTTTCGCAGCGCCTGCCGGCTGGGCTCCGACTTTGCCGTTTGCCGCTTCAGGGGAGCACTGACCGGATCGCCGGTTGGGCCATAACTGCCTCGGGCCCAGGGCGTCCAAAGCGGGTCAAACTGCATGCCTGCTATGGTTCACTACCTGCCGGATTGGCGCAGCTTACGTCCGTAACCCGCATTCGAATCAGCAGCTTACAAGGAAATCGCGATGGACAAATTGTCCCAGGTCGGGTGCGGAAAGTAACCTCAGGGCTAGTCCCGCGGGGCGCAGCCTGGGAAAGGCGGGATATCTGAGCGGGTGGCCGCAGGTGGCGATCAGCGCCCGGCAGCCGCGGCTTGTTTGGGCAGCAGGTCTTCCGCGGCCTGGCGCAAGCGGTCGCCGTTCAAGGTCAGATCGGGAGGCGCATTGGAAAGCTGGTGCATCCAGTAGGCC
>JAJPJZ010000241.1 GCA_021323935.1 Terriglobia bacterium
CGATCAAATATCACCGCCGGCTGGCCTTTTTTCTTGGCCGGCAACTCCACCGCGACAATCTGTGCCTTAAAGCGGCACTCCCGCTGCGCGGCAACCGCCTTGCGATGCGAGCTGACCGCAAACTCATCCTGCTCGGCCCGCGTGATGCCGTATTTTTCGGCGACGTTCTCAGCCGTCATGCCCATGTGGTAGTTGTTGTAAACGTCCCACAGGCCATCGTTCACAACCGAATCAATGATCTGCGCATTGCCCAGGCGATAGCCTTTGCGCGCCTGCGGCAGCAGGTACGGCGCATTGGTCATGCTCTCCATGCCGCCGGCCACTACGATGCCGCTGTTGCCGGTCTGGACGGCTTGCGCCGCCAGCGCTACGGCTTTCAATCCGGAGCCGCACACCTTGTTGATGGTGAGCGCGCCCACTTCCGGAGGCAAGCCGCCCTTCAGCGCCGCCTGCCGTGCCGGGTTCTGGCCCAGGCCGGCCGAAACCACGTTGCCCATGATGCATTCATCCACCTGCTTGGCGTCGAGTTTGGCGCGCTTCACCGCTTCGCGAACCACCAGGGCGCCGAGCTCAGGCGCGCTCAGATCAGAGAGCGCTCCCTGGAACTTCCCGATGGGCGTGCGACAGGCAGAAAGAATGACGGCGTCTTCCAGTTGCGGCATTTCGGCGTAACCTCTGCAAGTAACGTAGGCGTGCGGAAACAACCATTATAAGATGTTCCTACTTACCTGACGTCGCACTCGCTTATGAGCACATTCGATTCTCCGGCTGTTCCTGTCGGCTTGCCGGCCGGCGCGCGCGCCGCAACGCCAGATAGCCCGGCAGCTCCGCTTCGTCGCGTTGCGCCTGTGTGGCACACCCTCGTTCTGCTGGCGTTTATTTTTCTCATGTCATTCCACGGCAGCTCCGCCGTATCTTCCGCCGCTGCCGGCAAGCACACCAACTTTTTGTATGTCCAGACCATCGCGATCCAATGGCTGCTGTTCGCCTACGTGGTGTGGGGGCTCAGGAAGGGAGGCGTGCGGCTTCGCGACCTGATTGGCGGCCGCTGGAATTCGCCCGAAGAGTTCCTGCTCGATTTTGCCATTGCCGTCGGCTTCATGCTTACCGCGTTCGTCGTGCTGGGAGGCTTGAACCTGGTGGCCACCACGGTGCCGTGCTTCCTCGATCGAGCGCATCATGGCCTGCCGGTGTTCGCCAATGGCGGAATCAAGGCGGCGCTCGAGTGCGCCCTCAGAGGCCGCAGCAGCAACGCATCGCGCCTGGTGAATTTCCTCGGCCCAAAAACCGGGTTGCAGCTTCTTCTCGGAATGTGCGTCTGCGCCACCGCCGGCGTGGTTGAAGAAACCATGTTCCGCGGCTACCTGCAGCGGCAGTTCGGCGCGTGGACCAATCGCGCGTGGCTCGGCCTCATCTGCTCGGCCATGGTGTTCGGGCTTGCGCATGGCTATGAAGGACCATCAACCATGTTCGTGATCTTCGTGTTCGGCGCGATGTTCGGCGCCGTCGCGATGTGGCGCAACAGCCTGCGCCCCGGCATGATGACGCACGCCATGTTCGATGCGGTGGAGATGCTCGTTCTGTTTTTGTTTTCCAGCGGCGCGGTGAAGATGCCGTCGTGAACGCGCGATGGTCACCTCCGTGTGAACGACTCTGCACTTTTTTCCTTGACATGCAATTTCGTTCACTCTATACATCAACTCAATTGCAACGTGTTGTATGTTGCAGTTGAAACGGTGGGTGCTGACAGAAATGCTGGCTCACATCGTTTCGACACCGAAACGAAATCGTTTCGATCACTCCATGAAGAATGGAAGGGAGAATAGATCCAAATGGCAACGAAAAAGGGTGGTTCAAAAAAGGGCGGCTCGAAAAAGGGCAGCAAGAAGCACTAACTCAAGCCGCAACTTAAATGGTTAGGGCGCCGCGAGGCGCCCTTAACTTTTGCTCTTCGCCGCGCCCCGGCCGCATGCCGCATGCGCTCCTGCAGCACAAGCCAGGCACAAACGAATTTCCGCACAAATCCTGAGCAACTCCGGCGACAACTCGTTCACTTGCTCATTTCGGATAACGCGATTGCCGTGGCTGCAATCGCGGCCGTTTCAGCGCGCAGGATACTTGCGCCGAGGCTCGCCGCCTTCCAGCCATTCTTCTCGAATTGCTCCAGTTCGCCCGCGGTCCAGCCGCCCTCCGGCCCAATCGCAATCAGCAGGCGGTCGCCGCCCCTGAGCTCTGCTCCGCGCACCACGCCTGAAAGGCCCTGCTCCGCCCGCGCTGCCTCGCTCAACACGATTCGAGCGGCGGCGGCTGCGCCCAGCACCTCGCGAAATTGCGCAACCTGCTGAATTTCAGGCGGCGCGGCTCGGCGCGATTGCTCTGAAGCTGAAAGCGCCACTCGTCGCCAGCGCTCCACCCGCTTCGCCGCCGCGCTCAGCAGGTGTGAATCGCTTCGGGCCGCGGCGAATGGAAGAATGCTTGCCGCTCCGAGTTCCACCAGCTTTTCAATTGCCCATTCAAAGCGGTCGAACTTAAAGATCGCGAGTGCGACCGCGATGTTCGGCTCGCCATCGTGCTGCAGCGCTTCACCGAGCGCGAACTCCACGCGATCTGTTGCGACGTGCGTGACGGTTCCGTGGCGCACGACGCCGCCGGCTGCAATCTCAAATGTCTGGCCAACCTGTGCGCGCAGCACGCGGGCAAGGTGTTCGGCGTGTTTGCCAAGCAGGGAAGCGCGATCGCCGGAGCATTCATCGGCAATCCAGCGGCGGCGCGTCATCGCGGGGCGGAGCAGGCGCGAGGCTCAGGATCGAAGCGCGACAGCAGATTCATCGCCGGGCAATTCAGCCGTGCAGCCATTCGCGATTCAGCTCCTCACGCAAACATGTCTTTCACTTTGCTGATGAGCGACCGGCGTTGCGGCTGGTTTTCAAAGTGCTGGCCGTGCTCCAGCTCCTGCAGCAGCTCGCGCTGGCGCTTAGTGAGCTTGGCGGGAGTGACAACCTTCACTTCAACAAACAAATCGCCCTTGCCGTGCCCGTTCAGCACCGGCACGCCGCGGTTGCGGATTCGGAATGTAGTGCCGGTTTGGGTCGCTTCAGGAACTTTGAGCACGTGCTCGCCTTCGAGCGTCGGGATGCGCACCTCGGCGCCGAGCGCCGCCTGCGCAAACGAAACCGGCACCGCGCAGTACAGGTGATTGCCTTCGCGCTCGAAGAACGGATGCTCCTTCACCCGCAACACCACGTAAAGATCGCCGGCAGCGCCGCCCTGCGCGCCGGCATGCCCCTTACCGCCGAACCGCATGCGCGTGCCGTCTTCAACTCCGGCCGGAACTTTGAGCTCGAGCGTGCGCTGGCGCAGCACGCGCCCCTCGCCGCGGCAGCTTGTGCATGGATCGGTAATGACCTGGCCTGCACCATGGCAACTTGGGCAGGTGCGCGCGATGCTGAAGAAGCCCTGCTGATATCGTACCTGGCCGCGGCCGCCGCAGGTGCGGCAACTCGCAGCCGACTTGCCCGGCGCCGCGCCCGTGCCGCTGCACGTTTCGCACTGCTCGTAATGCCGATACGTGATCTGCCGCTCGGCGCCGAACACGGCTTCTTCAAATTCCAGCGTCACGTCTTCGCGCAGGTCGTCGCCGCGCTGCGAGCGGCTGCGGCCACGCCGGCCGCCTCCGCCAAAAAGATCGCCCAGTCCAAACAGGTCGCCCAGGATGTCTTCAAAACCCGAGAAGGTGCTGGGATCAAAGCCGCCGAAGCCGCCGGCGTTGCCGCCCACCGCGGCGTGCCCGAAGCGGTCGTACGCAGCGCGCTTGTCGCTATCGATCAGCACGGCGTAGGCTTCGCTGCATTCTTTGAACCGCTCTTCCGCTTCCGTATTGCCGGGATTCCGATCCGGGTGATACTGCATCGCCATCTTGCGATAGGCGCTCTTGATCTCCTGCTCGCTGGCCGT
The DNA here is from genome assembly GCA_021323935.1 of Terriglobia bacterium. GTDB lineage: Bacteria > Acidobacteriota > Terriglobia > Terriglobales > Acidobacteriaceae > JAFAIN01. Next base: position 3,955 of record JAJPJZ010000241.1, read on the forward strand.
GCGGCTCACGCCCAGGACTTCGTAAAAATCGCGTTTTGCTTCAGTTGCCAGAGGAACTCCCCACAAACAGCTCTGCGCCCGGCGGCTGTTGCCTCCAACGCCGCGCCAAGCAGCCGTTCAGCTCTTTTTCGCCACGCGCACCATCGCCGGCCGCAACAGGCGATCTTTCAACGTGTATCCGCGCTGCAGCACCTGCAGCACGTGGTTATCTTCACCTTCGCTGACCGGCACCATTTCGATGGCTTCATGCACGCGCGGGTCAAATTCGCGGCCTTCAGCTTCAACTTCGCTGACTCCCAGCCGCGCCAGCGAATCGCGCAGTTGCCGGTAAATCAGTTCGATGCCCGAGCGAAGTTCGCCGGGCTCAGGATGCGATTGCAAAGCGCGCTCGAAGCTATCGAGCGTGGGCAGCAGCGACTTCACCGCGTCGGCCACGGCATATTGCCTGAAATCGGTCTGCTCGCGCTGCGTGCGCTTGCGAAAATTTTCAAACTCCGCCTGCAGCCGCGCCAGCCGCTCGAAAAGCTGGTCACGCTCCTGCTTCACGCGCTCCAGTTCCTGCGCCTGCTCATCTTTGCCTTCATTTTCCGGCTGCGGCAGTTCGCGTTCAGGATCGAGAGTCATGCCTTCGGCTTCAGTTTTTCCGTTCGCTCTGTTCATGAGTGTACCGATGTGGTTGCGGGTGCGAAGGATTTTCGGCGGTCAATTAGCGCCGTGCACCAGTTCATCGAAAAGGCGGGCGACGTATTGCACCGCCGGAATCATGTGCTCGTAATCGATGCGCGTCGGCCCCAGCACTGCCAGGCCGCCCATCAGCTCTTCACCGATTCGGGCAGGTGCGCCGATCAGCACAAAGTTCTGCAGGTGCGGCCCCGCGTTCTCCAGCCCGATGACGACCCGCACTTCAGGTCCGTCATTGCTCAAGTACGCGGTCAGCAACTCAGCCAGCCCCTCTTTCGCCTCCAGCGTCTCCAGAATCTGCCTCAGCCGCTGGGCATCGGGAGCATTGGCCACCAGGTTGGCTGTGCCTTCAATAAAGATTGCCTGCTCGCGCGGGCTGTCGGCCAACGCGCCGTCACGGCAAAGCTGATCGAGCGAGCGCATCAGCCGGTCGTACTCCGACCGCTCCTGCTCAATGCGATGCTGCAATTCGGTTCGCACCGCTCCGAGCGTCCAGCCGCGGAAGTTCTCATTGATGTAGCGCGCCGCCACGTCCAGGTCGTTCTGCAGCAGGTCACGCTTCACGCGCAGCACACGGTCAGAGACCACGCCGCCTCGCGTTACCACCACGGCCAGCACCTTGTTTTCCGCCAGCCGCGTAAAGTGGACGTGCTCCAGCGCTTCCGTCGCTACGCTCGCCGCCATCGCCACACCCACGCTGCGCGAAAGCTGTGACAGCACGTGCGAACTGCGCTCCAGGAACTGCTCCGTATCTTTAGGATCGCCGATGGAAGACCGAATCCGGTTCTGGTCTGCCTCGCCCAAGGCGCGATCCTGGCCCAACTGCTGCACGTAATAACGAAACGCCTGTGCCGTGGGCACGCGGCCCGCGGAGGTATGCGGCTGCTCCAGGAAGCCGCTGTCAGCCAGGTCGGCCATCACATTGCGAACCGTCGCCGGGCTAAGCCCTTCAGAAATCAGGCGCGCCAGCGTGCGTGAACCGACCGGCTCACCCGTGCTGATGTACTGATCAATGATGGTGGTCAGGATGTCGCGTTCGCGCTGACCGAGTTGGTGGTTGCCGCCGCCCATAGTTGAAGCCCCGCAACTCCCTTTAGATGCAGGAGCTTACACAAAAGACTCAGAGTCTCAGATGATTCTAGGAAGCTGCCACCCTGGTGTCAACTGCCGCATTAGGTTCAAGGCGTTGCGCGGGCAGCCGAAGCAAGGTTTTCCACAAGAAGCCGATTAACCCTGCGATCACGACGAATCCGAAGAAGATGACGTAAAAGCTCAGGCTGTCGTCCTTGACGATGTTTAGCGCTTCTTCGCGGCCCGCCAGGTAACTGCGTATTTTCGCGGCCTGCTGCTCTGCCGAAGCTCTGCGGCCGTAATCGGCGAAGTAGTAGCTGCCGCTCGGGGTCGTCAGGTAAAGCATGATTCGCGGCGCGCCGCGTCGCGAACGAAACACCCGCACTTCGGCGCCTGTCATGGTGTCCAGCGGCAAAGACCACGAGGGGCGGCTCCGGGCAATGGTTCGCTGATCCACCCGGCACACGTTGCCGGCTCGCGAGCAGTTGAGCTCATAGCGATACGGCGTATCGAACGTTGCCAGGTAGGCAACGAACGCGAACACAGCCGTGAAGCCCAGGCCGATGAGTACGCCGGCGATGCGCACGCGTACCTCCCGCCAGCATCGTAGGCGTGCGCCAGGCGATGATTCAGCTTTTTCACAGCCCCGTGCGTTACGGTTGTCACTGAAGTGATTGCAAAATCAGCGCCATAGATTCTGGTTATAGCGGCGATAAAAACATTCAATTTCCCAAGCTGCTGGTTGCGCTTCTAAGTTACAGGGGTGGTCCTGCACTCACGGTGCAGGTCGTTCCTCGTCGATTTTCACCGCCGCCGCCAGATTCAGCCAACCTGCTCAGCTCAGGCTGAGTGAGGCATACGCGTTACCGAACCCGCGCCTGCGCGCAAGGAGAATTCAGAATGGGCAATCCCAAGACCGTAGTTGAATTCGCCAGGCAGAACGGAGCGAAGCTGCTCGACTTGCGCTTCACCGACCTGCCGGGCCTGTGGCACCACGTTTCCTATCCCATCGACCAGTTTTCAGAAGCTTCATTTGAAGATGGCTTTGGCATGGATGGTTCCTCCATCCGCGGCTGGGCCGCGATCCATGAATCGGACATGCTGCTGATGCCCGATGCCAACTGGTACATGATGGATCCGTTCACCGAGGTGCCCACGCTCGTCATGGTCGCCGACGTCATGGATCCGGTGAC
>JAJPJZ010000254.1 GCA_021323935.1 Terriglobia bacterium
AGCATCAGCTCGCCGAACGCGTCTTCGTTGTTCATCAGGTTAAAGAACGGAAAGCGCGCGTAAATGCGGGGCGTGGGCAGCACCTGGAAGAAGGTTCCATGCGTGCCGTCATTGGGGTTGCTGTCGCCGCTGCCGCGGAAGTAGCCCGCGCGCAGCCACGGCTTGGCCGGCACGTTCCACTGGTACCCGGCCTCGACTGACGCAGCGTCTGACTTCTGCTGCAGCGTGCCCCATGAGCCGAACTGGTAAGCGGCCCAGACCAGGAAATCGGCAGTGCCGCTCTTGCGGTGATACGCCTTGATGAAGTCGCCGCCCACGGTGCCGATGCGGATTTCCTGGTGGTCGGCGGAACGCGCCGCGGCGGGGCGGTTGTCGCTCTTCAATACGCCTCGGCCGTCGTGATAGCCGAGCCCGAAAATCCGCCACTGCGCGCTTGAGTTCTGCATGTTGCGAGTCAGCGCCGCATACTGCACATCGACATCGAGATCGGCCCAACCATCGGTCTGGAAGACGCCGCGTGTGGTGCGGGCTGCCATCGCCGTCAGGTTCCAGTTGCTCCGGCTGCGCGAAAAAGCTGCGCCGTCAAACGTGCGGCCGACTTCAGAAAAGGCGAAATTGCCCATCAGCCGGTGAGCGATGCGGTCGCGATCGAGCGCCGCCACGGTCGCGTCCTTCGGAACCATCTCCAGGCCGTCAACGAATTCGAAGCGGCCGAGGGTCAGCGCGGTGGTGCGCGAATTCAGGCCGTGCAGCCGAACATAGGCTTGCCGCGGGAAGACGTTCATGGACCAGGCGCCGTTCGATGCGAAATAGTTCGCTCCCAAGCCGAACGCGCCCTGGGGCGCCGGCGCGCTGGCCTGGCTGGGCAAACCGAACAGCGTCGGCTGCTCGGCTTCCAACTGCCAGTCAAAGCGCGCCCGCTTCTGCGTCACGGCAAGGCGCAGCACGGAAGCGCCCATGGTGTAGTTCGGCTCGCCGGCCGTGCCTTCAAACCACTGCCAGTGTTCCATGCGCAGGCGCCAACTGCCGCTGAAGCTGGTTTCCGTGTGCGAGCCTGAATCGGCCGCCGTCACGGATGTTTGAGTCTTCGCATCTGCCGCGTCCTGCGCGAACACGCGGCAGGTCAGCAGGAGCAGCGCGCAAGTCACCGCCGCGTAGATGAATGCCCTTCGTATCATGTGCCTGTTGTCCAAAGCGAAAGAGAAAACATCAGTTATGTTTGTCACGCAAATTAAGAGCCGGGCCGCGCGAATCCAGCCCGGCCCAAGCAATGGCGGCTGCTTACCTCACCACCACAGTGCCTTTCATCCACGGACGCGGCAGGCAGTGATACGCATACGTGCCGGGCTTGCTGAAGGTGTAGCTCCAGCTTTGACCGGTCTGCATGAACGTTGACTGGAATGAGCCTTTGTTGTCGGCGAGGTTGTGCACCATTCCTGGATCATTGTTGACCCACGTGACGGTGGCGCCGCGCTTCACCGTGATGGTCTTCGGCTCATAAGTGTTTTCTGAGTTGTAGTTGCCGGCGCCGGCCACGATCGCGACCACGCTGCCGCTGCCGGCGGTCGCTGCTGCCGGAGCCGCACTCGCTTGAGCTACCGCCACCGGCGCTGCAACCGCAGCGGTGGAAACCGCCATCGCGGTGTCGCCTGCCTTCGCCTTCTCGACTGCCGAAGGGATGCCGTAGGCCGGCGCACTGGCGGTTTCAAGTTGCGCCGGCGCAGTCGCTTGCGGCATCGGCATGGTCATGGCGTGCGCGTCTGACATTCCGTGGCCCAGGTGCGCATCGGCCGACATTTCTACCTGGCCGGCAGCGGTGATTGGATTGTAGATTTCCTTCGCAAGCTCCTTGTTGCCGTCCACGATGATGCTGCCGGCCGCGCCCCGATGCAGCAGGAAGATGGCGTGGTCAACCAGCAGGAACGTGCCCGGCACTTTCGGCGTGAACTCAACCACCGCCGAGCCGCCTGCCGGAATCAGCGTGGTCTGCAGGTCGCGCGCCGGCGGCGAAACAATGTCGCCTTCGCGATAGACCTTGTCGAAGATCTGCCCGATCACGTGGAACGATGAAACAAAGTTCGGGCCGGCATTGCCCACGTAAATGCGCACGCTTTTATTCAGCGGGACGTGCGGTGCGTTGGCGTTGATCAGCGAGCCGACTGCGCCGTTGAACACCACGTATTGCGGGTCCATGCGCTCGCCGCGTTCGATGTCGAACGACTGATGGCCTTTATCGCCGTTGTGCGCATAAATTTCGCTCTGCACCACGTAAAACTCGTTGTCCACCTCCGACATGCCTTCCGCGGGCTCAACCAGCACGAACCCATACATGCCATTGGCAATGTGGATCGGAATATCAGGGCTGGCGCAGTGAAACATGTAGAAGCCGGGCGCCATGGCGCGCGCCTCAAGCACCGCCGTCTGGCCGGGCATCACGTTCATGGCGGCAGCGCCACCGCCCGGGCCGGAAACGAAGTGGAAATCAATGTTGTGCGAATGCGTGCTGTTCAGGCCGTTGGTCAGGTGGATCTCAACCATGTCACCTTCGCGGACGCGAAGCAGCGGGCCCGGCACCTTGCCTTCAAAACCCCAGTAGTCGTCGTAGATCACGCCCGGAGCAATTTCCGCCTGCCCTTCCTTGATCGTCCAATTCACCACTACGCGCCGCTGCTCGTTGCGGCGGATGGGCGGCGGGACCTTCGGAGCAATCGTCCACTGCCCGGCTTCGGTCTTCAACTCGGCCTTGGGCGTCAGCACCAGCGGCGGGCGCTGCCCTGGCGTGCGCGCCAGCACAATGTGGTCCTGCCCGGCCCAAAGCGCCGCCGCCAAGGTTGCCACAAACATCACGCCAATCAGCAGCGGATTCTGGTAGTTTCTCGATTTCATGGAATGCCTCCGTCTATGAATGCCTGTTATGTCTCCGGTATATCGGGCAGGCCGCGCGCTCACTATGACTTTTGTCACGCCCGCGCGGTTTTCGCGGCCGACTTCGATAAAATCGAGCGCAATGAAAGCCCAGGAAATCCTGAAGAAAGCGCAACTGTTCACGCACCTTTCAGGGCCCGAAATGCTGGCCGTCTCCTCGCGTGCCGTGGTCAAGCGCTTTGAGCCTGGGCAGACGATTTTTTCCGAAGGCGAGCCCTGCGAAGGCTTGCACGTCATTGCCCAGGGCAAGCTGCGGCTGTTCAAGACCTCGGCCAGCGGCCGCGAGCAGGTATTGGCCGAGGAAGGCCCGGGCAGCTCGGTGGCTGAGTTGCCGGTGCTCGATGGCGGCGCCTACCCGGCATCGGCCGTGGCCGTCTCTGCCTGCGAAACGCTGTTCCTGGCGCGGCGCGATTTTCGCGCCATTTGCCTTGAACATCCTGACGTGGCTTTGAAGGTCCTGACGGTCGTGGGCGCGCGGCTGCGCCGGCTGGTCGGCATTATTGAAGAACTGTCATTCACGACCGTGCGGCAGCGCATCATCGCTTACCTGCTGCGCGAAGCCGATGAGCAGGGTACGAAAAGCTGGGCCGGGGTTGAATTTGACCTGCCCGGAACGCACCAGGAGCTGGCCAACCGCATCGGCACGGTGCGTGAGCTGGTTTCGCGTAACCTGGCGCGACTGCAGGCCGAAAAGCTCATCGCCAGCGACGGCCGCCACATCATCATTCACGATGTGGCCAAGCTGCAGGCCGAGCAGGAAGTTGGCGGCTGAGCTGAAATCCCTCTTGAATTTGTGACCTTAGTCACTGCCTTCCGTTATGCGCGGCATTAACCTCGCAGATGAAAGCAACGGAGGCATTCATGAGCATCACACCCGAAACCCCGGTCCGCGAGATTGCGTGCCATCAGCCCTCATCGGTGCGCGTATTCGAAAAGGTGGGCATTGACTACTGCTGCGGAGGCGCCCGCTCGCTGCAATCCGCATGCGAGGCCCGCAACCTGGCGGTGGAAGACGTTCTGGCCCGCATCAGCAAAGCTTCGGCCGAGGCTGCATCCATTTTCGCTCCTGAAGATCTGCGCGGCTGGCAAGCGGACTCCATGGCTGAGCTGATTCAGCACATCGTGCAGCACCATCATGCTTACGTCCGCGAAAACGGTGTGCGCCTGCAGGCGCTGATCGAAAAAGTGCTGGGGCGCCATGGCGACGCCAAAAAGGAGCTCGCCGAAGTGCGGCAGAAGTTCGCCGAACTGCGCACCGACATGGCCCACCACATGTTGAAAGAAGAGCA
>JAJPJZ010000119.1 GCA_021323935.1 Terriglobia bacterium
ACCATTACAAGCCCGGATCGATGGACGATGCCGTGCCGCGCACCCTGGAGGGCGCAGTGCTCTCGCTGTGCGACAAGGCTGACAACGTGGCCGGCATGTTCGCGCTCGGCCTGGTGCCGTCGGGCTCGAAGGATCCATTCGCCCTGCGCCGCCAGGCCAACGCCATTATTCGCATCGTTGCCGAACACAAGCTGCCGCTGAGCCTGAGCACCCTGTTCGCCAATGCGATCGAGCAATACGCCGGATCCGCCGCGCAGAACGCGTTCAAAGCGCCGGTTGATGCCGGCGCGCTGGTGCTGCTTGCGGACTTGATGAACGGGCGCGCAGCGGGCGGCGCTTCGGCCTTCGCGGTGTCGCTTGCCGCTTTTTTCCGCGAGCGTCTCGACTTTTACCTGCGCGATGTCCTCGGCGTTCCCTACGATGTGGTCAATGCAGTGCTCGCCTCGAGTTCCGATGATGTCAACGACGCCATTGCCCGTGCCCGCGCCGTCTCAGAAGTTCGCGGCACTGACGACTTCACTTCCATCAGCGCCGCGTTCAAGCGCATGAAGAACATCCTGCGGCAGGCTGCCGAGAAGAAGATCGCGATCGCATCGGGATCGGCCGTGCCGGCCGGCGACGATGCCGAATCTGCTCTAGCGCAATGGCTCGCCGGCATTCAACCGCGCTTCCAGTCGCAGCGCGCTGCTCGTAACTATGCCGCCGCGCTGCGCGAAATGGCCACGCTGCGCCGGCCCATCGACGCTTTCTTCGATAAAGTCATGGTCATGGTTGAAGACCCGGCGGTGCGCGGCCGTCGCCTTTCCCTGCTGCAATCCATCGTGAATGCCTTCTCCTCCATCGGCGATTTTTCCGAGATCGTGACCGAGGCAAAGGACTCTCCGGCAAAGTAGCAAGCCTGTTCCCGATTCGACATTCCGCCGCTCGCGGGTTTCGCACCGCAATGTGATGGCGCTCACCAACGCACAGCCCTCATCCGCGCTAAACTAAGAATTTCACGATCCTTACCAGGAGCAATCATGGCCACCACAACCGCCCCCGAAGTTCACTCCACCTCTTCAAACGGACACAAATCCTCCACCGCAAAGTACGTGTATTTCTTCGGCGGCGGCCACGCTGAAGGCAACGGCAAAATGAAGGACGAACTTGGCGGGAAGGGCGCCGGCCTCGCGGAAATGACTAATGCCGGCCTGCCCGTGCCTCCGGGCTTCACCATCCAGACCGAGGCCTGCCGCGAGTGGATGCGCCAGCACCGCGTTTCCGCCGAAGTCGATCGCCAGATGCGCGACGCCCTTACGCGCCTGGAAGACCTGCAGGGCCAGAAACTCGGCTCCGGCTCGAACCCGCTGCTGGTCAGCGTGCGCAGCGGCGCCAAATTCTCCATGCCCGGCATGATGGATACCATTTTGAACCTGGGGCTGAACGACCAGAGCGTAGAGGCGCTGGCCAGGCGCAGCAGCAATCCCCGCTTCGCTTACGACAGCTACCGCCGCTTGATCCAGATGTTCGGCAACGTGGTGCTCGAAATTCCCAAGCATGATTTCGATGAGGTGTTCGACGGCATTAAGAAAAGAAAAAAAGCGAAGCTCGATACCGACCTGAACGCCGACGCGCTGAAAGAAGTGATTGCCGAATACAAGAAAGTGGTGAAGAAGCACACCAGGAAGGAGTTTCCGCAGGACCCCTACGAGCAGTTGGTGGAAGCGCGCAACGCGGTGTTTCGCTCGTGGGACAACGATCGCGCCAAGCACTACCGCCGCATGAACAACATTTCTGACGATCTCGGCACCGCGGTGAACGTGCAGGCCATGGTGTTCGGCAACCTGGGCGAGACCAGCGGCACCGGCGTTGGCTTCACCCGCAATCCTTCCACCGGCGATCGCGAATTTTATGGCGAGTTCCTCATGAACGCCCAGGGCGAAGACGTCGTGGCCGGCATTCGCACGCCGGTGCACATCTCGGAACTGGAGCGCGTGAATCCCGACGCCTACCGGCAACTGCGCGAGATCACCACCCGGCTCGAACGCCACTACAAAGACATGCAGGATTTCGAGTTCACCATCCAGGAAGGCAAGCTCTACATGCTGCAAACGCGCAACGGCAAGCGCACCGGGCGCGCGGCCGTGCGGGTTGCGATCCAGATGGTGGAAGAAAACCTGATTACCAGAGAAGAAGCGATCTTCCGCGTCGATCCCAACCAGCTTTACGACTTCCTGGTGCCAAAGCTCGACGAGAAGGGCGACATCGAAGTGCTGACCACGGGGCTGCCGGCATCGCCGGGCGCGGCCGTCGGCCAGATTGTGTTCACCGCCGATGATGCCGTGGAGAAGGCCAACGGCGGCAAGAATCCTGTGATCCTGGTACGCGCCGAAACCACGCCGGAAGACATTCACGGCATGGAAGTGGCGGCCGGCATTCTGACTTCGCGCGGTGGAATGACCTCGCACGCTGCAGTGGTGACGCGCGGCATGGGCAAGTGCTGCGTGGCCGGCGCGGGCGAATGCCAGGTTGATGAAAAAACCAAAACACTCGCGGTAAAAGGCCAGACCTTCAAGGAAGGCGATTGGATCTCGCTTGACGGCACCACCGGTCGCGTGATTAAAGGCCGCCTCGGCACCGTCGCCGCCAAGCCCGACGATCCTGAGCTGATGAAGTTCATGGGCTGGGCTGAGCCGTTCCGCACCATGAAAGTGCGCGCCAATGCTGACATTCCGCGTGACGCCATCCAGGCGCGCGCCTTCGGTGCCGAAGGCATTGGCCTCTGCCGCACCGAGCACATGTTCTTTGCTGAAGACCGCATCGCGCACATGCGCGCCATGATCCTTGCGAAAGACGAGAAAGAGCGGCGCATGGCGTTGAAGAAGCTGCTGCCGTTCCAGCGTTCCGATTTTGTTGGCGTCTTCCGCGCCATGGACGGCTACCCGGTCACGATTCGCACGCTCGATCCGCCGCTGCACGAATTCTTGCCGAGCCGCGAAGAGCTGATGGTCGAAATCGGCGTGCTTGAGGCCACCAAGCCTAAGTCGCCCAAGCTGCGCGAGCTGCGCACCCTGCTGCGCCGCGTCAACGACCTGCACGAGGTCAACCCGATGCTCGGGCACCGCGGCTGCCGCCTGGGCATTACTTATCCCGAGATCACCGAGATGCAGGCGCGCGCGATCTTTGAAGCCGCCGTAAAGGTGAAAGCCGAAGGCGTGAAGGTGATCCCCGAGATCATGATTCCGCTGACGGCAACCCTGAAAGAAATGGCCAACCAGGCCGCGATTGTGCGGCGCGTGGCCGAAGAGGTGTTCGCCGAAAAAGAAGCCAAAGTCGAATACCTGGTAGGCACCATGATCGAGCTTCCGCGTGCGGCGCTGGTCGCGGATGAAATCGCCAGGGAAGCCGAGTTCTTCAGCTTCGGCACGAACGACCTTACGCAAACCACCTTCGGCTTCTCGCGCGACGACATCAACAAGTTCCTGCCGATTTACCTGTCGGAGGGAATCTTCAAGCAGGACCCGTTTGCCGTGCTCGATCGCGAGGGCGTCGGCCAGTTAATCAAGATTGCGGTGCAGAAAGGCCGCGCCACGCGCAGCAACATCAAGATCGGCATCTGCGGCGAACACGGTGGCGAACCGAGCTCAGTTGAGTTCTGCTACCAGCAGGGGTTCAACTACGTTTCCTGTTCACCGTTCCGGGTGCTGACCGCGCGCCTGGCCGCAGCCCAGGCGGCCGCAACCGACAAGCTGAAAGTTGAGGGCGGCAGGACGAAATAGGGCTTGGGTGCGCCGCTCATCCCCGCGCCGCCGTTACGGTTTGGGCGCGACGCCGGCAGCGGTTTGCAGCGGCACCATGAACTTCACATTGATGAAAACCTCGCGCTGCGCGCGCACGATGCGCTGATTGCCGCCGTTGCCCATGGGAGGCGGGAAAGTGCGCGTGCGCACCAGGTCCATGGCGGCCTGGGTAAGCACCGGGTCAGAAGTTTGCAGCGGTTCCTGGTCCAGCGTGCGACCTTCGCCATCGAGGAT
>JAJPJZ010000340.1 GCA_021323935.1 Terriglobia bacterium
ACCAGCGCTGCGTAATAAAAGACTTCCTGGTCCTGCCGTTGGGCGTCCATGGCGGCCTTGATGTGGGCCTCGGCGGGCGCGCGCTCGCCGAGGGCGGCGTAGTAGTGCGCCGCCGAAAGATGCGCCTCGTAATCGCGGGCATTGATGCGCAGCACGTCTTCAGCCATGGAAATTGCCTTGCGATAGCGCTCGACGGCAAGCTCCCGCTTTCCCGCCCAATAGTAGGAATCGGCCAGGTCGCCCCAGGTGCGATAGTCCTCGGCGCCGAGCTGCTGAGCTTTTTCGAATGCGCGGGTCGCATCCTCAAACTGCCGCTCGCGGAGGTAAACCACTCCCAGGTTCAGGTAGGCGGCGAAATTCGGGGCAAGTTCGATGCTGCGCTTCAGCGCGCGTTCGGCCTTCTGGTAATCGCCGAGATAAATGTAGACTCCGCCGAGGCTGCTGAAGATCATGGCGTTCTGCGGCGCGTGGTCAGAGGCAAGGCGGTAGTACTCAGCCGCGTCAGCGTAGCGCGCCTGCCGCCGATAGAAGATTGCCAGCCAGCTATAGCCCGCCCAATATTGCGGCCGGAGTTCGATGGCGTGCTTAAAGGTCGCTTCGGCTTCGCCCAAGCGATTGACCTTTTGTTGCGCGAACGCCAGGCCGCGAACCGCATCGTCGTCGGTCTTATCCAGCGTAGTCGCCGACGTGAACTCGCGGATGGCGTCTTCGTAGTGCCCAGTGCCGCTGGCCAGCGTTCCCAGGCACACGTGGGGCGGCGCCAGATTAGGCGCGAACTTCACTGCGTGCGTGCACATCTGCTCGGCCTTGCCGACCAGGGACGCGTCCTTGGTGACCAGATACTTGTACCAGTACGCTCGTCCCAGGCCGGCATACGCCGATCCGTAAGTTCCATCCAACGACAAAGCGCGGTTGAACGTGGCGATGGCGGACTCAATGTTCGGAAGGGATTCGTAATCGCGCAGGTATCCGGTTGCCTCCAGGTATTGCTGGTAGGCGGCTGGGTTGCGGGTTCCGTGATCGCCGATCTGCTCCAGGTCGGCAGCATGGACCGCCACATCCAGCAGGCTCATGATGCCGGCGACGGTGCGGTCTTCCAACTGGAACACATCGCCTGCTTCCGCATCCACGCTGTCGGCGCGCAGCTCGCGGTGGGTGGAAGTATCAACCACGCCAAAGTTGATGCGAATGTGGTTTCCGCTCTGCTCCATGCTGCCGGTGATGGCCAAATCGACACCGAGTTCGCGGCGGGCAGCGCTTAAATCCGCGTGTACCTTGGTTATGTCCGAGGGCGCCACAATCTGCAGACCCTCGGTGGCGCTGATGTGGGTCAGTTTGGTGGCCGCAGTTTCGGCCATGCCTTCGCTTAACGCCTCAAGCTCGGGATTGGGCTCCCCGCTGATGGGCCGGAAGGGCAGCACGGCGATCAGCTTGTAGTGCGAAATGGCAGCGCGCTCTGAGCGTTGCCGCCAGAGCATTCCGCCGCCCAGCGCTATGAGCACTCCAAGCGCCGCTGCGGCGAACAAGGGCCACTTGGCTCGTGCGGCTGGCGGAGCATTGCATGCGGCCTGCAGGTCTCGGAGCGCCTCACGCGCCGTGGCGTAGCGCTCGGCCGGTTCCTTGGCGAGCATCCTGCGCACGACCGCGGCAACGCGCGGGCCGCAAGGCGAATCGGCGGGCAGTTTGGGTTCAAGATGAAGCGTGCGGTCCACCGTGATAGCGTTGGTCACGGCCATGAATGGATGCCGGCCGGTCAGCAGCTCATAGAAGATGACGCCCAGCGCGAACACATCCGCCGCCGGGGTTGGCGTGCCGCCGCGCAGCACTTCCGGCGCAATGTAGCCAAGGGTGCCGCGGGTTTCGCGCTGCAGCGCGTCGCGCGTAAGCGTGCTTTCATCGCTCTTGGTCTCTGAGCAGATGGCCAGGCCAAAATCCAGCACCTTCACCGTGCCGGTATCGGCAAATACCTCAGGCTGCGCTGAGGCATAAGTGGGCGGCACGCGCCCGGTGTTCCGCGCCAGCATGATGTTTTCAGGCTTCAGGTCGCCGTGCACGATGCCCTGCTGGTGTGCGGCAGCAATAGCTTCGGCACAGGGCAGCGCGATGCGCAGGAAGGTCTCCGGGTCGGCAGGCGGGCCGATGCTCAGCCGCAGGGTCACGCCGTCAACGTATTCCATCACGATAACCAGCTCGCCGGTCGAGGCATCGCGCAGCACGTCATAGATGGCGGCGATGTTCGGGTGGTTCAGCGCCGAGCAGCGCTCAGCCTCGCGCAGCAGTTGCGCGCTGCGCTCCAGGTCTCCCCGCCAGCGCGGTGCCACGCGCTTAATGGCGACGCGGCGGTGCAGGACGGTATCGGTGGCCAGGAACACCTCGCCCATGCCGCCGGCGCCGAGCGCATGCTCGATGGTGAAGCGGCCGGCCAGGGTGCCACCGGTCAGCTCCGGTCGCTGGGATGGGCCGAGCGCGCACATGAGGAAGGGCAATGCTCCAATAGTTAGCGCAATGTTAGCCCCGAAACCCCATTAAAAGCTACGAGATCGTAAACTTAGGAGATGGATTACGGCCACGTGCGGACCGCCGGGGGGGCGCTCAAGCGCTGGTTTGTGGCGCAATGCTACGACGCTGCCGCGGTGGCGGCAATGTGGGCCCTGGGCCTGGCCATACTGCGGGTGCCGTGGTGGCCGCTGTGGGCCATGATGGCCGGGCTTTTTCAATTCGTGCCCAACGTTGGCGGGGTGCTGGCGCTCATGGGGCCTACGCTGGCGCTGACCTTGCAATCGCTTTTTGGCGAGCAAGCCCATTGGATGCGGCTGCTCTACCTGCTCATCCTTTATGCCGTGATCGTGGTGATTGAGGGGCTTATCCTGCAGCCATACCTGATGAAGCGCTCAAATCGCGTGCCTATCTGGGCTTCAATCGCGGCGCCGCTGGTGCTTGGGTCCTTGTTTGGGCTGGTGGGGATGAGCTTTGTAGGGGTGTTGATTTCAGCGCCGCTGCTGGCGGTGGTCTATGCTTTTCGCGCAAAAAGGCCGCCTGACCAGGCCAGACTTGCGCCTTGATGGCTGTTTCTGGGCTTTTCCGCCCGCTTATTCCTGCGCCGGCCCTCGCCGCCAGCGTCCTGACGGGTCGATTCGTCCCTGTCGCGCGGCCCAGAGCTGAGAAGAAGCCGGCAGGGACGCCAGTGCTATAATCAGCGATTGCCGAGGGTCTTCTTTTGCCCGCCGGAGCGGGCGCGCAACCGCAGTGTGCGGCTTCAACACCTAATTCAGCCGGTGAGGTTTCTGCATGTCAGGGCATTCCAAGTGGGCAACAATCAAGCACAAAAAGGGCGCGCTGGACGCCAAGCGCGGCAAGATTTTTACTCGCCTGATACGCGAAATCACCATGGCTGCCCGCAGCGGCGGCGATCCTGACAAGAACCCGCGCCTGCGCAAGGCAATTTCAGACGCCAAGGCCGAAAACATGCCGGCCGATAACATCAAGCGCGCCATCCAGCGCGGCACCGGCGAGCTTCCCGGCGCCACCTACGAGGAAATTACGCTCGAAGGTTATGGGCCGGGCGGCGTGGCCGTGCTGGTTGAGCTTTCAACCGACAATCGCAACCGCACGGTGAGCGAAATCCGCCACGTCTTCAGCAAGAACGGCGGCAACATGGCCGAAGCCGGCGCGGTTTCCTGGATGTTCCACAAGAAAGGCTCTTTCGCCATCCCGAAAGATAAAGCCGCGGAAGACAAGCTGATGGACCTGATCCTCGAGGCCGGAGGCGAAGACTTGCGCGATGACGGCGGCGTGTGGGAGATCGTCACCGATCCCGGGTCGTTTGAGGGCGTCAGCGAGGCGCTGAAGAACGCCGGCATTGAGCCCACGGTGAGCGAAGTCGGCATGCTGCCGCAGAACTACATCAAGCTGGAAGGCGCGCACGCTTCGCAGATGATCCGGCTCATCGAGGCCCTGGAAGACCACGACGACGTCCAGCACGTCTATTCGAATTTTGACGTGGACGAGAAGCAGTTGGAGGAAGTGGCAAGTTAGGGAATAAGGCACAGAAGAAGGGCAAAGGGCTGGATGCGTGGACATTTGCCTTTTGCCTTTTTCTTTTGCCTGCTTTCGCGGACATGGATTTCCTGGCACGACAACGACGGTTGGCCGAGGCGCTGGAGCGGCTCAAGCTCGATGCGCTGCTGGTCACGCACCTGGTAAACGTCCGCTACCTGTGCGGCTTTACCGGCTCAAACGGCGCGCTGGTCGCGACCCCGCGTCGCATGACGCTGTTTACCGACGGCCGCTACGCCGAACAGGCGAATGCAGAAACCCAGCACGCAAGAGTGGTGATTACGCGCGGGCCGCTGCTGCCTGAAACCGCCAGGGCGCTGCAGCGGCTGCGGGCGAAGTCAGTGGGCATTGAAGCTGAGCACATGGCAGCGGCCACCAGGGCTGAGCTCAAGCGCTTGCTGCCGAAATCGCCGCGGCTGCGCGATACCGGCGGCGTGGTGGAGCAACTGCGCGAAATCAAGGAAGCGGGCGAGATCCACAAGATTCGCGAGTCGGTGCTGGCCGGGGCCCGGCTGTTTGACACTGCCCTGGAAGCCATCAGGCCGGGAGTGCGCGAAACCGGCGTGGCGGCTGAGATGGAATATGCCGCGCGCCGCCTGGGCGCGGAAGGCATGGCCTTTGAAACCATTGTTGCGGCCGGGCGCCGTTCGGCGCTGCCGCACGGGCGCGCGTCTTCAGCCCCCATTCCGGCGCGCGGGTTCGTAGTGCTCGATTGGGGTGTTAAACTTAGCGGCTATTGCTCAGACCAGACCCGCACCGTGCACGTGGGCACGCCCGATGCGGATACGCGAAGCCAGTACACCGCGGTCCGCGAGGCGCAGCAGGCGGCGATTGAGGCGGTGAGGCCGGGAGTGATGGTGAGTGAAGTGGACCGCGCTGCGCGCCAGCTCTTGCAGGCATCGGGCCTGGGCCGGTACTTTACCCATTCCACCGGCCATGGAGTCGGGCTTGAGATTCATGAGCGCCCCCGCATCGCGCAGGACCGCAAGGAACCGCTGCGGGCCGGCATGGTCATTACGATTGAGCCCGGGGTTTACGTCGGCGGGCGCGGCGGGGTTCGCATCGAAGATATGGTTTGCGTTACGGCTACCGGGTATGAAGTGCTGACACCCACACACAAGGAACTGATCTCACTTTAAATTTCACGCAGGGCAAACGGCTGCTGGCGAGATTGAATGAACCTGAAGGAACTGCGGGAACTCATCGAATTTCTGGTCGAGAAAGATATTGCCGAGTTCGAACTGGAACGCGGCGACGTGAAGGTTCGCGTCAAGCGCAGCGGCGAAATTCAATACGTCAACGCGGCGCCGGCCCCGGTCGCACATGCAGCGGCCGAACCTGCGGCCGCACCGGCCGCCAGGCCTGCCGCGGCGCCCGGCGGCAGCTCAGCCGCGCCGGCAAAGCCCGCCTCCGAAGATGAAGGGCTGCACGTGGTGC
>JAJPJZ010000199.1 GCA_021323935.1 Terriglobia bacterium
AGTAAGAGCAGCGCAACGCTGTGCACTAATGCTCACTTTCGGCGAGTAGACCGCACAGCGCGAATCAGCCGTTTACGGTCGGGATAGAAAAGGCGCCCGCCTTAATTGAATTGTGCCGCTGCGGAGGCGGGCCGGTCGTCACGGCTGGATCAAACAAAGTCACTGAACTCCTGGATCATGGGCGGGCTTTGATCGAAGTCGCTGTAGCGCAGCCAGTGCGGATGCACAACGAAATGCGTGAGCTCCGGCCAGCTCAAGTGCGATCGGCATTCCGGCCACGCCGCGAAATAAAGCTCCCGGTAATACGGCAGGTCACTGCCTGACAATTCGTCTGCCCGGCCTTCGTACTGCACCGTCTGCTCGCCCTTCCACCCGATTGCGAATGAACAATTGGGGCGCGAAATTAAATTGACGTACTTTCGCGACGTCCTGACCGTGTCAAAGATGATCTCGATCTTTGGTGTAACAGCGATTCCGACCAGCGACGACTGTGGGCGGTTCTCAGGACTGATCGTCCCCAAAACGCCGAGCTTACACTTGGCGAGGAAATCGAAAATATCAAGGGTTTTCATTGCGCAGCGCGGCCTGCGAAAGCTGCTTGGGTGGTCAGTAAGCGCCGGTCTGGGCGCCTGGCGCGGCAAACGTTAATCTTGCAAGCGTCGCTTGGCAAGGGAAGCGTTCCGGCTGAGCACATTCTTGATGCAGCACAGCACTTCGCGGTCGCTGCAGTTCTCGCGCACCAGGGCATCCAGATGGCGGCTCAGTTTCGCGGGAGGCAGCGAACTTCCGGAGAGCAGAACCACCGCCACTCCCGGCCTTACCTGCTTCATGAAAATGGCGAGCTCCGCGCCGGAGACTCCGCGCACGAATTGGTCTGACAACACCAGGTCAACCTCGTGTTCTACAAACACGGCCATCGCCTGGTCGGAAGTGGCGGCCGCGAATACCCGGTAGCCGGCCACCTGCAGCAACGCGGAGCGCATTTCGAGCGCTGCTTTATTGTCGTGAATGCACAGGATCGTAGCCGGCGAGCTCTCGACGACCCCTCGTGTAATGCTCGGCGCGATGCTCATCAGCAACTTTCTGTCTGCTCCCGGTTACTGCAGACACCATTGATTATCGGTCGTCTCTTTGCATGGAGTTGTGCAATACAGCACATGCAATTCAAAGTGGCTTTGGTCAATATTCGGACCTTGTTCGGCGCCGCCAAGGTTGGGCCCTGCGGAGTTGCGCGCTGCCAGCCAGAGTGGGTTGTTAAGCCGCAGAAAAAGAATGGCTCCTCAGGTAGGACTCGAACCTACAACCCTCCGGTTAACAGCCGGATGCTCTGCCATTGAGCTACTGAGGTGTGTCGGCACCCCGCAGCGGCTGCAATTCCGCCACTGAGGAGTGTTGCGTTTCGTCAGCGTGGCCGCGCGAACCGCTGCCGGTTGCATCAAGGGATTGTCAATGCAGGCAGGCGCCGGTGCGACAAGCGGCACGGCTGAACGTCATTTAATTATGCCCGAAGTGACAGCCGGGGTAAAGCCGCGAGCTAAACTTGCCGATATGACTGCGGTAGCAAGCCGTCGAGCGAAACGATGCCGGAGTGACAGCAGGGGCAAAGCCTACGGGCGAGACGATGCCCGAAGTGACTGCCGGGGTAAAGCCGCCGATGCCAACGATTCCGACGGGCCCAGAGCAGGCGCGCATAAAAGCTTTCCCAATGCCTGGCTCGGCGACGAACCCGGATCGAACTACATCAGGTCGTGATCGGTTCGCGGCGGCGGCGCTATGCGCGCCGATGTGACGAATGGATATCGGTCGCCGCCTTTGTTTCGTGGGAGCGGCGTCGCCGGCCCGCTTGGCGTCGACCAGCGCGAGGCCCAGGTTTAGGCCAGGAACCGCGCTGAATCGGAAGGAGTCGGAGGCTGCTGCCCTCGCGTGGTGTCCAGAAGTGGACACTCTATCCCAATTGCGAACGACAGCGCAGAGCGCCGCGGGATTATTGCCGGACCTATGAGCGAGTTAGCACGCAGCGCATACGGCTGCGCGATTGCATTTCCAGGTTGCGCCTGCTGAGTGCGCACGCCGAACTAATGAATTGCTGAGGCGCCGGATTTCCCACACGCGGTGGCTGCAGCAGGAACGCGGCCGGGCAACCAGGGCAGTCTGCCGAAAGAAGGTCAATAACCGGCGGTGATTCACGACCTTAAATACGCGCTGCGGATGATCGCGAAGGCGCCGGTGTTCGCAGCCATGGCTTTGGCCACGCTCGCGCTTGGAATCGGCGCCAACACGGCGATGTTCAGCCTGGTGAAGCAGGTGCTGCTGAACTCTACCGGGCTGCGCCAGCCTGATCGCGTGGTGATGTTGTGGCCGGCCAACCGGGAGCGCAACATCCCGTTTGGCCTGGTGTCGCCGCCGGTGTTTGACGACTGGCGCGCGCAGAACCACGTGTTTTCCGACATGGCCGCGGCGGGCGACCACATTTACACGCTCACCGGCATCGGCCAGCCGGAGTCGCTGGTGTCGTGGACCATGACATCAAACTTTATGCAGGTACTCGGGGTTGACCCGCTGCTGGGGCGCTGGTTCACCGCCGAGGAGCAGCAACCCGGGCGCGAGCGCGTTGCCGTGCTCAGCTACAACCTTTGGCAGCGCAAGTTTGGCGGCGATCGCAACGTCATTGGGCGCGAAATCACGCTGGATGATGTTCCGCACCAGGTGATCGGTGTGATGCCGAGGTTCGAATTCCTGAATTTCGATGTGTGGACGCCGCTGGTTATCCCGCCGGCTGCGCAACACGCGCGCCGCGCCACCTTCTTGCGCGTGGCTGCGCGTTTGAAGGACGGAGTCACTCTTCAGCAGGCGCAGCGCGATATGGACCAGCTTTCCGAGCGGCTGGGCCAGCAGTATCCGGTGAGTGATCAAGGCTGGGCGCCGAGGCTGCAGCCGGTGCGCGAATTGACGGTCGGCGACATTCGCGGGCCGCTGCTGGCGTTGATGGCGGCAGTGGCATTTGTGCTGCTGATTGCCTGCTCAAGCGTCGCCAACCTGCTGCTTGCGCGATCTTCAGCCCGCCGGCGCGAATTCGCCGTGCGGGTGGCCTTAGGCGCCACACGATTTCGTCTGATGCGGCAGTTGCTTACTGAAAGCGTTCTGCTTGCGCTCCTGGGCTGCGCGTTAGGCATTGCATTCGCCGCCTGGACTGGTTCGGTCCTGGTGCGAATGTTCCCCACCAATATCGCCAACCTTAATCTGCCGAAGATTACGCACATCCCGATTGATGGCGGCGTAGCGCTGTTTTCGGTCGCGCTGGCCCTTGTCACCGGACTTGTATTTGGGGCGGCGCCGTCGCTGCAGGTTTCCTCAATCGCGCCCGAAGCGGACTTGAAGGAAGGCAGCGGCCGCACCATCGGCGCCGCGGGCACGCAACGCCTCCGCTCATTGCTGGTCGTGGCACAAGTTTCTCTGGCGATGGTGCTGCTGGTGGCAGCGGGATTGACGATCAGGAGCTTTGCGCGCCTGCAGCAGACCAGGTTCGGCTTTAATCCCGACCACGTGCTCACGCTGCAGGTTTTCCTTCCCCGACAGCACTACCCCAAAGATGCGGAACGTTCACGTTTCGTTCAGCAGGCGCTGGCTGCGATTAAGCCGCTGCCGGGGGTGGAATCGGCCGGCGCGGTAAGCCATCTGCCGCTCACCGGCTTCTGGGCAAGCCTGCCGATCAGCACGCCCGATGCAGCGCCGGCTCCGGTGGAGCAGTGGCCCACAGCCGATTACCAGATCGCCAGTGACGACTATTTTCATGCGATGCAAATCCCGGTGCTGCGCGGCCGCGTGTTTAACTCCGGAGATTCAGCCACGTCGCAACCTGTCTGCGTGGTGAACGAAGAGTTTGCGAAGCGCTTTTTCCCCGGCCAGGATGCAATTGGGAAATTTGTGATGTCGGACCCAGCTGACTTTGGCAAGGCGGCGTGGCAAGTCGTTGGCGTCATTGCCGACGTTAAACACTTCGGTGCCGCGGAGCCCGTCCACCCGGAGGTTTACCGGCCATTCACGCAAGACGGATTTCCGCTGGTCGCGTTCGCCGTGCGTACGGGCCAGTCGCCGCTGGCGCTGGCTGATTCGGTGCGCCAGGCGATTTGGACGGTGGACAAGAACCTCGCCATCACGCGCGTTATCTCCATGGATAACGCGGTGGCGCAGTCTTCGGCGCTGCGGCGGGTCAGCATGGCAATCCTCGCTTTCTTTGCCTTGTTTGCGCTGGTGCTGGCAGCCATGGGGCTATATGGCGTGGTGGCGTACCTGGTGACGCAGCGAACCCGCGAAATCGGCATCCGCATGGCGCTCGGGGCGCAAAGCCATCAGGTTCTACGAATGGTTATCAGCCAGAGCTTTCGGCTGGCGGCGATTGGCTTAGTACTCGGCCTGGCCGCTGCGTTTGCGGTGACGCGATTCCTGGGCAGCCTGCTGTTCCAGGTCGGAGCGCTCGATCCGCTCACGTTCGTTGCCGTGCCGCTGCTGCTGGGCGCGATCGCGGTTGCGGCAGCATGGCTGCCGGCGCGGCGAGCGGCCGCAGTCGAGCCTACGGTTGCTCTGCGCTACGAGTGAAGCTGCCGCGGCTTTGGTGTGACGGTGTCGAGATCGCATCGCTCGATGGCTGCCGTCATTAAAACGGCTCTTCAGACGCGAGATTACCTGCTCTTCAATCGCCAGATGTTGAGTATGCCGGTGGTGTTGTGGTGGTTCGCATTGCCCTCGGGAAGGGCGATCTTGCCGTCCACCACGATTGGGCTGTTCCAATGCCCCGCGCCACATTTGAGCTCCACGATCTGGCGGCCGGTATCAGGCTCATAGACGCGCAGGGCGCCGCGCTGGTCGTAGATGTAGAGCAGCCCTCCAGCGACGATCGGGCTGGTGCCGTGGTTGGTGTTGTGCCACATCGGCTGCAACTTGCCATTGCGGAAGTACCATGCGGCCGTACCCTGGTCATCGGCCACAAACATCCACGTGCCTCGGCTGGAGTGGAACACGGCCGGCGTGCTGAACAGGTCGGTTTCACCGGGCGTCGGAATCGACTGCAACTCGCCACCTTTGTGCGGTGCGGCGCCGGCCATCTGCTTGATGCTGAGCAGCCGGATGGATCCGTCTTTGCCGCCTTGCGCGATATACCCGCCGCCCAGCAGCACCGGCGAGCTGGAGCCGAGGTCGGTATCGGTCTGGTCGAGTTCCTGCGTGTTGGCGGGCGTGTAATTGCCGAGCAATCTGGTGGCGTCAGGATCCAACTGCAGCAGCGCATCGCCCCAGCTCGTGCGCCCATCCCACGGGCCGTTGCCGGTGGCAACGAAGATGTCGCCGGTGGCAGTATCGATCACGGCGCCCCCGCGCCCCCAGATGCCCGCTGTGTAAGCGCTGGAAAGCAGCAACTGACGGAGGACGGGCCGGCGCGGCGCGGAAACATCTGCCGCATAAACTCCCGATCGACCATTCCCGCAGCCAAGAGACACCGTGCCGTAGACCACTCCATCGACAAAGTTCAGGCTCCAGCTTTTGGCAAAGGGAGCGACAAAAGGCGCGGGGCCGTACTTGACTTTGCCATCGCCCAAGCCGAGCCCGTAAAGGCTTCCATCTGGAGCAATCACGTAAAGTGAGCCCCCAGCTTTATCGATGACAGGCGTGGCCGTAATTCCGTTGGGACAAAGATAGGTCCCCTGCAGCCCGCCTTTGCGCGGCGCCGCCATCGATTTGAGGGACTTGGTCCATAACAGTTCGCCTGATTGCGCATCGACCGCGAAGACGATGCCGCTGATACCGGCTACATAGGCGATGCTTCGAGTTCCATTCCCGGTCGAGACCCCCGTGACGACGATAGGAGCGGTGAGAGCGGAGAGGCTGTAAGAGGGATTCTCGAGCCGGGTCTTCCACTGCAAACGTAGGCTCGCCACGTTCTCGCGAGTAATCTTCTTTTCGTCGTTTGCCCAACCGGAACGGGCCGGATCGTGCGCGAAAGTGGTCCAGTCCCCGGCGGTGGTGAGGGCTGCGGCCAGCAACCCCGTTACGAGCAGTCTAATCACGCGTATGAGCATAGAACAAATTGAATGGAGGCCGGGTCAATGCAATAGAGGATGCGCGCAGGCATCGATTCGGGCGACGTTTTCGGCAGACACGGAGACATCGAACACGAAATTCGAGTCTCCGAACGCTTGTGAAGCGATTACCGGCGCACCAGCATCCATGACACACTGGAGCGCCCAGACTCGATCGGCCGATCTTGGAACTAAACCGAAATGCGTCCACCGATGGACC
>JAJPJZ010000196.1 GCA_021323935.1 Terriglobia bacterium
AAATACAATGCGCTCCAAATAAGCGAGGCGTGGATAACGCTTGAGAGACGCGCCGAAGCCGCCGAAGCCCGTATCCGCGAACTGGGGTTCGCGCTGGAGGCCAGCTGAGCGCCGGGACACAACTGGCGCCGGTGGAGGGCGTGCAGCGCTCGCAGCGAGCGGCGCACCGCACTCCGCTGTGCGTGCGCATCAAGTTTGCCTGCGAGTGCATCCGGCCGCAGCTGGAGCGCGGCGTCCGCTGGGCGGATGCGGCCGCGGACCCGGGCTGCACGGTGTGTGCCGGCTCGAAGTCGCGCGTGCCGGTCATCGATTCATCGACCCCGGTCAGCCGGGTGTTCTTTGGTTATTTGGGCAACAACGGCTACTCCTGCAAAAAGCGCACCGGGGCGCTGGCCGACGGCGATGCCTATGCCAACCCGGAAAAGTTTGAGTTCCTGACGGTGGCGCTGGGCATGACCATGCTGCGCGGCATCCCGCAGCAGAACTTTGAAGAAGTCCAGGTACGCAACTGCTGGCAGGAGCAGCTGGCCGAGGTGCTGGGGGTGCAGCGCTCGACCGTGACGGCGCGCATCTCGAACTTCTGCGATCCCTACGACTGGCAACTGCCGGCGGCATCGATCGACCAGAGCGGCGGGGCGTCATCCAGCAACGGAATCGGGGAACTGAGCGGCAATGTGGCAGCTCCGCATCGGCCTGCGGGCCGAGCCGACCAGCTCCCCGATTCGGCTGCTGGAGAGAAGACTCCGGGGCGCCGGTTGCGGCGGCGGCGCGGCCCGGCCATCCTGACGCGCTGCCGGCGCTGGTGCGCGCCGAACTACTACGGCATCCGGGTGCGGCGCGATCGCCATGGCAAGGGCGCAACGTCGTTCCGCCCGGCATCGCTGGCGATGCAGGTCAAAGACCCGGAGATGGGGCACATCTGGGATGCGGGCAAGCTCAACGTCAGCGGGTTTGCCGGCTGGAAGGACGTGCCGGACTGGATCTGGCATCCGGCGTTTCGCGTCAACGAAGTGACGCGGGTGCTGCTGACGGCGTATTGCGTGCTTGGCATGCTGGACGTGGAGCACTCGGGGTACGGGGTCATTGAAAAGTTCCAGGCGTTTGTGGCCGACTACATTGGGGTATCGCTGCCGAGCGTGAGGGCGGCGCACCGCGAGTTGGCGGAGCTTGGCCTGGTGCGGATCGCGCACCAGACGCATCCGGTAGGGGAGCGGCGCCGGCCGCAGGGCTGGCAGCCGGAAGGGCCGGTGAAGGTGTTGTGGGTGCCGGGCCTGGTGCTGAGCCAGGAGGAAGCTATCCTGGAGACGGAGCGCATGCTGGCGGTGCAGGCGCGCCAGGTGAGCGATTACGCGCGCCAGCGCTTTGCCCAGGCGTTTGCCCTGCACCAGGCGGTGCTGCGCGCCTATATCGGCAGCAATCGCCGCCTGATGAGCTTCTGGCGCGACTTGCAGAGCCGGCTGGAAGCTGCCGGGATCGAGCGCAGCCTGGTTACGCAAATCTGTCCGCTGCCCGGGCACCCGCCCGGCTGATCCTAATTCCATAAAACTTAAAAACTGGAGCAAGGCAAAGGCAGCAGTGTGCGCGGCCGGCAGAAATTGCCGGCCTCGCTGTTTATGCGTGCGGCAACGCCGTATAGCAAAAAAGTTATCTCATTTCCCAGCCGCGGCACCACGGACGGCAATAACGCAGGCGACAAGGGAAGCGGGGCAGGGAATAGCGGCGGCATTACACGGACGCGCGATCGAACGAAAGGCTGGCCGGCGCGGGCGTTTTCCGCCGCCGGGCAGTGGATCCCGGGCGCAGATGTCGGAATGCTTACGGCGGGAGTGTCGGAATGCTTACGCGACGAGTTAGAAAACTTCCAGCTCTGCCGCCCGAAAAGTTACGGGAACCAGACTTCTCCAGACCGAAACATCAGACTGAACCGCAGCAGAGAGACTTACAGCGGTGGACCGTGTGGATCCCCCGAAGGAAGCGAAGGTGCGCGCTGCGCGCGGATTCCGAAACAGCAGCCTTTGTGTTGGGGGCTGACGCCCCCAAACCCCCGTTTGCTGGGGATGCGACAAGCACCTCGGCTGCCAAACCGTAAGGCGCTTTATTGAATGCCGATACGCTGCCGGCGCCAGGCCAGGTGCTCAGACACGGCTTCGCTGATATCGCACAGTTCAGCGACGCTGAGCTGAACAAACTGGCCGTTCTTTTCAATCTGCACCGAGATGCCGCGGTCAGAGGCGCTGTGAAAGACGCCGACCGAGAGGCTGCCGCGATCGATCAGGACCTTGGCCGGCTGCAACCTGGGGTTCATGACGCCGGCACCTCCTGCGGCGCGGCCGCGGCCCGGGCTGCCGGCGCGTCAGCCACTTCGCTTTCCGGCTCGAGCAGCTCGGCTACGAATTCTTCCAGGTATTCGTCAAAGTCCTCGTGGGCGGTGATGCTGCTCAGGATGGGATCGGCCTGGCAGAACTGCTTGATCTCGGCGGGCGGGGCTTCGAAGTACGGCTTGAGCGTGGGGAGGAGCTGGGGGAACTCGATGCGCACCATGCGGGCGGCGCCGGCGCCATCGATGCCGGCGTCGAACAGTTTGACGATCAGCAGCGCCACTTGCTGCATGGCGTCGCCGCCCGCGGCTGCTCCTGCGGCCGCAGGCGTCTGCGCCGGAGCAACGCGGGGCGCGGGCGGGATGGCGCCGGGCTGGACGGGGCGGGCGATGATGCCCTGGGAGGAGCGCCAGCGTTCGACTTCAAGCGCGCGATTGAAGTTTTCCTGCTGCATGTTGCGGAACCCATCAATCATCTGCGGCAGGTTCTGGATGAAGGCCATGCCGGCGCGGGCCAGCACGGCGCGCCAGTCTTCGGCGCCGCCGCCGCCGCTGAACAGGTCGGCGATAGTTTCCTTGCCGGCGAGTTCGGCCACTTCCTTCAAGCCGCTGAGGCCAAGCCCGCCGGCTGCGGCCTTGGGCTCAGGGTTGAGCTGGCGCATCAGCGTCATCAGTTCCACCATCTGCTTGAGTTGATCGAACTGCGAGCTGGGCGCGGCGGTGAGGCGCTCGAGCGCGGAGGAGAGCAGGCGATCGAGCAGCGGATTGCCGGTGGTGGAGTCGGCGGATTTTTCCGCGGCCTTGGCAATGATCTGCTGTGACGCCTCCTGCGCCTTGGTGATGGTGGAGATGAACACTTCCATGGCCTTTTCGGGGGTGTTGTTGCGGTCGGCCACCATCTGCCTGAGCAGGTCAACCAGCGAGCCTTCGCCGGCTGCCGCGGGCGCGGCCGCGGGCGCGGCGGCGCCGTTCGCTCCCACCACGGTTTGGCCTTCGATGAACTTGGGCGGGCCATCAATCATGAAAGTGTGAGTGCGCTCGCCGCGCTGGCCGCGAGGCGCGTCCACGTTGTTCAGCACGAACATGTATTTGCCGCCGCCGTGCTGCTGCTTCACGGTGTCTTCATCGACCGGGCCGGCGTAGCGCTGAATGTATTTCTGGTTGCCGGTGGCGTTGCGCACCGCGGGATCGAGGCGATAGAGGTAAAGCAGGCGGCGCTCCCACTGGCGCGGGCTGAGGGCTTCGAGGTACTCGAAGTAAGGCAACTCGGCGGGGGGAAGGATGTCGGGCTTTTCGGCTTCGAATTCGCCGGAGCCGGCGGGCACCAGCGTGTCAGAAGTGATGGGTTCGGTTTCAGGATCGGCGATGCGGGTTT
The DNA here is from genome assembly GCA_021323935.1 of Terriglobia bacterium. GTDB lineage: Bacteria > Acidobacteriota > Terriglobia > Terriglobales > Acidobacteriaceae > JAFAIN01. Next base: position 3,693 of record JAJPJZ010000196.1, read on the forward strand.
TACGCGAAGTGCGTGGCATAGGAATGTGCGTCCTCTGTTGTGGCTGAAGGTGCGTTAAAAACAAAGACCCCGAATGGAGCCGGTTGCAGGCTCAACATTCGGGGTCTGGTGTGTCAGATATCCCTGGGCTAGAAGTTGTCAGTTGCCGGTCACGTCATTTAAGGCACGTCCTCAACTTCAGTTTTCTCCAGCTTGCCATCGCGGAAGTGGCCGGTGATGGAAACCAGCCGGGTGCGCATGGTCAGCTTGGGGCGCAGCGCGCGCAGCTTATCATCCACCCGCTGAGCGCGTTCGCGCAATGGAACATTTAGATGCACGCGCTCGACTGACTGGCCGATCGCTTCCGACTGGCGGCGATGGACTTCCAGCGCCAGGCCGTGCAGGGCTTCAGGACCGAGGTGGAAAAAGATTGTCAGGCTGCCGTTGAATCCGGGCACGGCGGCAGAGAGCAGGGCGTCGCGCACCTGGTCCTCAGGGATCGGGAGCTCAGCCGGATTCAGAGACATAGAAGCTGGGCTGAGTGTAACGCGGGTAACTCCGAAGTCAATAAGCGAAGCTGCGGAGCGCGAAAGTAGCGGCGCGGCGGTGAGTTTTAGCGGCCTGGCTAAAACCGGCTAAACCCTACTCTAGGAAACTCTAGTCTAGCGCCCAGTTTGAGCTTGCGCGCAACCGTGGTTTGAATCGAATGTAGCTGTACGCGAATGATGCTCCACAACGCGAGCAACTGACGCATAAGGCGCCTCTCCTTCGGGATTGAGGCGCTTTTAAGACTTTCCTGCTGTCCAGGGTTTCGGCCTACAGCAGGACGCGGTGGAAAGAGCCTGCAGCCAGGGAGCATTCACCGCACGAGTTATCCCGGAAGCTGGCCTGAATTCCTACCTCACCTCGGGGGACACAGGTTCTGCCAAAGCTGCCGGGAGAGACGGGAAGATCGGTGCCGGCATAGCTTAGGGATGAGCGTCCCCGGCACCGATCGAACGTCGAAGACATCGGAGTGTGATGCGACGCCTGGGCCAATCCTACGCCTCCCCGCATGATCTGAAGCAATTGCCGGCAGCCCTGCTGCGCACGGCGCCGCCGCGCCTGGGCGTGGCCAGCGAGCCGCTGGCGGCGGGCGACGACGGCATTGCGCAAACCGTGGAAGTGATGACGCGCCTGGCACAAGGTGCGGAGGGCGCGCAGAACCCGTATGTGCGCATGCTGGCGCTCGACATCACGCGCGGCCTGGGGGCGCGCGACTACTACGGGCAGATTGAAGCCATTTACGACTGGGTGAAGCAGAACATTGAGTTTCGCGGCGAGTTCAGCGAAACCGTGCAATCACCGCTGGTCACGCTGCAGATGGGCGCGGGCGATTGCGATTGTCAGGCCACGCTGGTGGCGGCGCTGCTGGGAGCGCAGGGCATTGCCACGCGGCCGGTGACGGTGGCGGCGGATGCGGAAGACCCCGAAACGTTCACCCACGTCTATCTCGAAGCCTTTGATCGCGGCGCCAACCAGTGGGTGCCGCTCGATACCACGGTGCCTTCCGCCTCGCCGGGCTGGGCCCCGGAGCGGGTGTATCGCCGGCGGGAGTGGCCGGCGATGAGTGGGCTTGCCGGGCTGGGCGACGCGCAAAGCGATGGCGCGCTGCTCATCCAGGATGTGGCCGCACCGCTCGCGCAAGGCGCGGCGGCGGCGCTGGCCAACCGCTCCAACAGCGCCAGCTTTGGGCTGAACTTTGGCAGCACCAGCAACTTCAACGCGCCGAACGCTTCCGGCAGCATTTCGCCGTGGGTGGTGATCGGCGGCGGGATCCTGCTGATCTTCATGCTGGGGAGGCGCCGCTGATGTCGTTTATCGACAAGCACATTCTGCTGGTGGCGCCGGTGCTGAACACGCCTTCGCGCGGGCTCTCGCCGGCGCCGCGGCCGAGCGATGACGGCATTTCGCCGCTGCACTTGCGGCGAGTGCGCAGCTACGCGCGCCGCCGCCGCGGCACTTACTTGAAAGATGGCGCCTACCTGGTGCGCCCGGGCGTGCCTGGACTGCCGGGCATGCGAGGCATGTACCTGGGGCAGTTGGGCGACGATAGCAGCTACGGCGATGGCGGCGGCGACAGCTCGTCGTTCGACAGTTCAACCGTGGACACGTCAACCATTGACAGCAGCGGCGCGGACCCGAGCGCGGGCATTGACCCGAGTTTGTTGACGCCGGCCGCGCCCACGCCGGTGGACATGCCGACTTCGATTGATCCCAACGGGATGCTGAACGACTCGAACGGCAACCCGATCGGCAGCGTGAACGATGCCGGGCAAATCTTCGATGCCAACGGCAACCAGATTGGCGCGACCGACGGCCAGGGCAACGTGGACATGTTCGATCCCTCGACCGGCGCGCAGATCGGCTCGTATAACGCCGCCGGGCAGTTGTTTGACGCGCAGGGCAACCAGATTGGCGCGATCGATGCGAAGGGCAACATCCAGTGGCTGAGCCCGAGCGTGCCGACCGGCATTGCGCAGCAGATCGCGTCGCAGGCGCCGAAAGCCGCGGCGGGCGCCGCCGCCAAAGGCACGGCCAGCCCATCGAGCGGCAGCCTGCCCATGGCGCCCAAGGCGGCAGCGGGCAGCGCGGCGCAGAACAACCAGACCAATTCTTTGCTGCAGAGCCTGCTGAACGCGCTGATGGGCAAGCCGGCAACGCCGGCCACGGCCAGCGCGGCACAACCGCGCGTGGTTGCCGGCGCCGCCCCGGCGGGCGCGACCAGCGCGTTGAGCGCGGGCACGCTGATGCTGGGCGCAGCCGGGCTGCTGCTGTTCGCCATGATGTCACGAGACTGAAGGGTTTTTATGGATCCGCGATTCTCACCTCGATTTCCGCTGCGCTATCGCCTGCGCGATACCGGGCAGGCGCCGGCGGGCACGATCGCCACCGGCGCGCACCTGCCGGTGCACACCACCATCACGACGCCGGCGCCGGCGGGCAGCGTGTTTGTCGATGACCCCACGGTCAGCGCCAACGCCGCCTACGACATCAACGCGCCGGCACCGGCGCAGACGCCTGCGCCGTGGTATCAGCAGCCCTGGATGTGGCTGGCGGCAGGCGTCGGCGCGCTGCTGCTGGCAACTTCAGGCGGGCGGAGGGCGCGGCGATGAAGCCAGGACAGATTTATACGCGGCCTTCGCGGCGCGGCGCGGCGGTGGGTATGGGCGCGCTGGGCGCGGGCTACTGGGTGGTAGGCGTGGACCAGACCACGGTCACGGACCAGGACGGCGGCTACGTGGGCCAGCTCGACAGCCAGGGCAACATCCGCGACGACAATGGCGCGCTGGTCGGAGTTGAGAACGGCAACGGCACCGTGGAAGTGGTGGCCAGCGGGCAGAACATCCCGGAAATTTATCAATCGCTGGCGGTCAACCAGCCGGCGCCGGGCGGCGCGGGCAGTGGCGTGAACATCACGATCGCGCCCAAAGGGGTGCAGACCACGGCCGGTCCGGCTCCGGGGGTGGCGCCGACGGGAGTGCCGGCGGGAGCTTCGATCAATTCGTTTTTCAACCAGTCGCTGTTCAAGTCAGGGTCGTTCAACCTGACGGTTGGCGGCGTGGCGCTGGCGGCGCTGCTGGTCGGCGGGGTCGGCATGGTGACGGGCAAGCGAGGGCGCCGGTGAAGCGCGCGCTCCTCAT
>JAJPJZ010000359.1 GCA_021323935.1 Terriglobia bacterium
CGCAGATCCTGCAGGAGCTGGGGGTTGATTATGTGGACGAGTCTGAAGTGCTGACCCCGGCTGACGAAGCTCACCACGTGGATAAGCACGCCTTCACTGTTCCGTTCGTGTGCGGCGCGCGCAATTTGGGCGAAGCGCTGCGGCGAATCTCAGAAGGCGCGGCCATGATCCGCACCAAGGGTGAAGCCGGGACCGGCGACGTGGTGCACGCGGTGAAGCACCTGCGCACCATTGTCCAGGAGATGAAGATCCTGACCGTGCTGAGCGAAGAAGAACTTTACGCGCGCGCCAAGGAGCTGCAGGCGCCCTACGAACTGGTGCGCATGGTGGCAAAGGCCGGCAAGTTGCCGGTGCCCAACTTCTCGGCCGGCGGTATTGCCACTCCGGCTGACGCTGCGCTGGTAATGCAGCTCGGGGCGGAGGCGGTTTTCGTCGGCTCCGGCATCTTCATGAAAGACGGCACCACGCCGCTGAACCTTGACCGTGCTGACGAGCGCGCCTGCGCCGAGGCGCGCGCCCGCGCCATCGTGAAGGCCACCACGCACTTCAACGATCCTAAAGTGCTGCTTGAAGTGAGCGAGCAGGTGCCGAGCGCCATGAAAGGCCTGGCAGTCGCTGCTATTGAAGAAAAGGCCATGCTGCAAACCCGCGGCTGGTGAAACTCGCCAAGTCCGCGGCGAGGTGAAGCCTTCGCCTCACGGCTTTTCGGAGAGTTTTCGCGAACATAAGCGCGGCTTCGGTCGCGCTTTAGCTTTGAACCATGAAGATTGGTGTTCTCGCACTGCAGGGCGATTTTGACGCGCATCGCCGCCGCCTGGAAGAACTGGGCGCGGAGGTGACGCTGGTGCGCAAGCCTGATCAGCTCGATGAGGTGGAAGCGCTGGTCATCCCCGGCGGTGAATCGAGCACGTTTCTCTGGCATTTGGAGCAGAGCGGATTCCTCGAGAAACTGGCGAGCTTTGTGCGCACCCGGCCGACGTTCGGCACCTGCGCGGGCGCCATCCTGCTGGCGTCAGAGGTCACGAACCCGCCGCAAAAGGCGCTGAACGCCATGGACATCGCGGTGGAGCGCAATGCTTACGGGCGCCAGGTCCAGAGCTTCATCGGCGAGCTGCAGTGGTCGCTCGGTGGCCAGCCGCTTGAGGCGGTATTCATTCGCGCACCCAAGATCACGCGCATCGGTCCCAAGGTTGAAGTGCTGGCGCGCGAGGGAAACGATCCTGTGCTGGTGCGCCAGGGTCACCTGATGGCCGCAACTTTCCATCCGGAGCTTTCCGCCGATACGCGCGTTCACCAGCAGTTCTTAGAGACAGTTCAGGCCGCGCTGAAGCCGGCGCCTTCGCGCTGATTCCGGGCCGCAGGAAGTACGCGAGGCGCAGCGCAATTCAGTGCGGCGGAGCGCACCGGACACACGCGCTGCGCCATCATTGAAGATGAAAGTGGGTTTTGCCTTGCTGCGGGTTTTGCGGTTGCGGCCCGTGAGCGGGAGAAATGCCCGCGCAGGGATCAAAGTTCCTCGTCGTCGCGCCTCTTGCCGTAGCGAAACGCAACCCCGACCAGGCCAACCATCATGGTAACGGGAGGAACGAGCAGGAAGATGACGGCGCGGCTGAGCGCGCGCTGGGAGCGCTGCCCGGCCTGCGACGCCGATTCGTAGCACATGGCGCATTGTGCGGCCGCCGGCAGCGAACCGGCAATCAGGATCGCAATTGCAGCAAATTTTCTGATGCGCCACCTCGAAAAATTCAAACCGCAGTCACTCCGCCTTGTGTGCCTGGGAGCCGGGCTTCTTCAGTGCGCCTTCCAGCCTAAGCTCACAATGCGCTCCGCGTCAGCGAAAAAGACCGCCATCAGTGCCAGGCAAAAGCATACGGAGCACATCAGCAGCCACTTCATGCGGCCGGCTTCAAATTTCAGATGCATGAAGTAGCCGATGATCAGAGCCGACTTGATGATCGACAGGATCAGCAGCACGATCAGCATATTGCGCGGCGTGAACACCTGGTTATAGGCCAGGGCAATTTCAACCACTGTCAAAATCAGCAGCCCGCCCCACACCCCGTAAAACTGCCCCTTGCCCTGATGCAAGTGCCCTGCCGTTACGACGTCGCCTGCCGGATGCGTCATTGCTTTATGACTCCGCTTGAAGTTTCAGACTGCCCGAACCCACTGCATCCCTGCCGCTTCCCCGCTTTCGCGGCTGATGGCGGTGGTCTCGCTTACGACGTGATCTTGGTGCTCATCAGGTACACCAGCGGGAAGATGAACATCCAGACCAGATCAACGAAGTGCCAGTAAAGCCCGGTGACTTCGATGTCGTGGTCGGAATAATCCATCGGTTTAAGGAACAGGATGATTGCCGCGATGGCCAGGCCGAAGAGCATGACGTAAAAGCCGTAGTGGAACGGCCCCGGCGCCCACCAGCACGCCACCGCCAGAACCGCCAGGATAGGCAGCCCGAGTTTGCGCAGCGCCACGGCGCCCAGGTACATGATGCCGATGGTGACGTGCAGCATGTGCATGCCGGTCAGCGCGAAAAATGTTCCGCCGAATTGAGGAAAGTTCCGGGTCGCGGCCACGTACTCAGGGTTGGTGCCCGGCTTCAAATCGAAAAGCTGCTGGAACAGCGGCCAGCGCAGCCCTTCATCAATCAGCTTGTTCCACTCGGCGGCGTGCAGCAGCACAAAGCCGGCGCCGAAGGCCATGGTGGCCAGCAGCCAGTTGCGCGTCCAGGCGCGGTCGCCGCGCGATGATGCCAGCACCGCCATGACCATGGTGAGCGAACTGGTGAGCAGGAAGCCGGTCATGATGCTGGCGTTGCGGATGCTCTCCACGTGGAAGGGCGTCGGCCAGTTCGGCGTCGAAAGGCGGTTGTAGCTGTACGCGAACAGCAGCGCGCCAAAGGTCAGCGAATCGGAAAGGATAAACAGCCACATCCCGATCTTTTTTGAGTAGGTGCGAAACCATGAAGGCTCGTACGCCTCGCCGTGTGGGTGATGAAGCAGGACCGCATCAGCCATTGATTCTCGTCCTCGCCTTGTGGCGTTCCTGTTGCTCTATCTGCCGAAGTGCAACAGCGCAAAAATATAGATCCACAACACCGCCATGAAGTGCCAGTACCAGCTTGCCGCATCGACCACGACGCGGCGGGTGGCCAGCGACCTGCCCAGCGTGACCGCAAATGCGGCATAGAGCAGCGCCACCACGCCCCCGACCAGGTGAGCGGCGTGCACGCCGGTCAGCACGTAGAAAAACGAACTGCTGGGATTGGTGGCCAGGAACAGCCCTTGCTGCCGCAGTTCACGCCAGGCCATGTATTGCCCAGCCAAAAAGCCGATGCCCAGCACCAGCGTGATGCCCAGCCACGGCGCCGAGCGCTCCGGGTCCACGGCAACGCCGGGCAGGCCGGTCAGCCCGGCCGTGACCGCGCGCGCGTTCAGGTTGCGGCGCGCCATTTCCAGCGTCACGCTGGAAAGCAGCAGGACCGCCGTGTTCAGCAGCAACAGCGCATTGGGAAGCGGGATGGGCTTCCAGTCATAAACGTAGGAGTGCGTGGTCGGGTCAAACGTGCCCATGCCCTCACGCACGATGTAGGCGCTGGTGAGCGCCACAAAAATCATGATGACGGAAAGCAGCAGCACGCCCACGGCAAGCCGGTAACGCCGCAGCCGCTCGTAATAGCCGGCAGGCTCATGCCGTCCCGGGCGATAGCGCCCGTCGTCGCCTCCATTGGGAGTATCGGTGCTGCGGCCGGTGCCGCGTGTTCCTGTGCTTTGTTTGAGGGTCCCCATTGTGCTGATGTCCTGTCGCGTTGCTTCAATCCTGTTTCGTGTTCGTTACCGCCGAGGGCCTCAACCGGGCGCGTTAATGCGCGTGCTCGGTCGCGGCATCGGTCTGCATGATGTAATCGCGTTCGGCGCCCGGCACGCCATATTCGTAGGGGCCATGGTTGACCACCGGGGTGACGCCGGCAAAGTTATCGTGCGGCGGCGGTGACGGAATTGTCCACTCGAGCGTGGTCGCCTCCCACGGATTCATCGGCGCGGGCTTTCCCTTCCGCATGCTCCAGAACAGGTTGACTACGAAGATGAGCTGCGCCGCTGCCGTAACGAACGCCGCAATGCTGATGAACTTTTCGAGCGGCATCAAGGCCTGCAGCCGGTTGAACAGCCCGCTCGCCACCACCACCGAGCCGTAGCGCCGTGGCCGGCCCGCCATGCCTTCATAGTGCATCGGCATGAAGATGGCGTAAGTTCCGACAAACGTGATCCAGAAGTGCAGGCGTCCCAGGCCCTCACTCATCATGCGGCCGAACATCTTGGGGAACCAGTAGTAGGTTGCGCCGAAGATGCCGAAAATCGCGGCGACGCCCATGATCAGGTGGAAGTGCGCCACCACAAAAAACGTGTCGTGCAGCGGAATATCGAGCGTCGGCTGCGCCAGGAACGGGCCGCTCAGGCCGCCGGACACGAACAGCGAAACAAAGCCGATAGCAAACAGCATGGGCGTAGTGAAGCGTATTCGCCCGCGCCACATCGTGCCCAGCCAGTTAAACGTCTTGATGGCCGAGGGAACGCCGATGGCCATGGTCATGAGCGAGAAGGCAAACGCCGAATATGGGCTCATGCCGCTCATGAACATGTGGTGGCCCCACACCATGAAGCCAAGCAGCCCGATGGCCATGATGGCAAACACCATGGCGCGATAACCGAAAATGGGCTTGCGCGAGAACGTCGAAAGCAACTGCGAGGCCACGCCCATGCCCGGCAGGATGGCGATGTAAACCTCAGGATGGCCGAAGAACCAGAACAGATGCTGCCACAACAGGGGCGAGCCGCCTTCGTGGCGCTGCACCACGCCGTTCACCACCAGCCCGCCCGGAACAAAAAAGCTCGTCCCCGCATTGCGATCGAGCAGCAGCAGCAATCCGCCTGAAAGCAGGACGCCGAACGCCAGCAGGCCGAGGATCGCGGTCACAAACCATGTCCAGCAGGTCAGCGGCATGCGCCACAGTGACATTCCTTTGCAGCGCAGGTCGAGCGTGGTGGTAATGAAGTTCAGGGCGCCCATCAGCGAAGCCGCGCAGAACAGCGCAATGCTTATGAGCCAAAGGTCCTGCCCCCAGGCCAGGCTGCCCGCGTTCTGCAGCGCGCTGAGCGTCGGATAGGAAGTCCAGCCGGCCACCGGCATGTTGGTGAAAAACGCGCCCAGCATCACGATGAAGGCCACGAAGGTAGTCCAAAACGAAAGCATGTTCAGGACCGGGAAGGCCATGTCGGCGGCGCCAATCTGGATGGGCAAAAAGTAATTGCCGAAGCCCGATTGCGGCGCGGTGGTCAGCACGAAAAACACCATGAACGTGCCGTGCAGCGTCAGCAGTCCGAGGTACTGCTCGTCGCGAATGACGCCGATGCCCGGGATGGCGTAATTCGGCCACACCAGGTGGATGCGCATCAGCACCGAAAGAATGAGCCCGGTGAACACCGAGGCCAGCGCCAGGAAGTAATACTGCAGGCCGATGACCTTGTGATCGAGCGAGAAGACATATTTGCGAATGAAGCC
>JAJPJZ010000234.1 GCA_021323935.1 Terriglobia bacterium
AACCGTGTCGGCCGATTTGGGATCGGCAAACACATGGGTGAAATACAGGCGCGCTGGCGAAGGCGGCCGTCGTCATTCACGCGCGTCCAGCTTTCGCCGCCATCGTCAGAGCGGTAGAGTCCCCCCTGCTTCGATTCAATCAACGCGTAAACGCGATTGGAATCGGCGCCAGAAACTGAAACTCCGATGCGCCCCATGATTCCGCCCGGCAGTCCGTTGCCTTCAAGGCGCTTCCAGGTGGTGCCGCCATCCACCGATTTATAAAGTCCGCTGCCCGGTCCGCCGCTGTTCAGGCTCCATGGCGTGCGATACGCCTGCCACAGCGAAGCAAACAGCGTGCTGGAATTATGCGGGTCGAATACGACGTCAATCGCGCCGGTGTCTCTATCGCGATACAGCACCTTCTGCCAGGTTGCGCCGCCGTCGGTTGAGCGAAACACGCCGCGTTCTTCGTTCGGCCCGTAGGCATGGCCTAGCGCAGCCACAAACACGATGTTCGGGTTCATGCGGTCAACGATCACGGCGCCGATGTGCTGGGTATCGCGCAATCCCAGGTTGCGCCACGTCCTGCCGCCATCCACTGACTTGTAAACGCCGTTGCCGTAGGTGATGTTGCCGCGAATGCAGGCTTCGCCGCTGCCCACATAAATGATGTTGTGGTCGGAAGGCGCGACCGCAATCGCGCCGATGGAGGGATTATCGGCGCTGTCAAAGATGGGGTGCCAGTTGGCGCCGGCGTCGGTGCTCTTCCACATCCCGCCTGAGGCCGCGCCGAAATAGAACACGTTGGGCTCGCCTTCAACTCCGGTCACGGCCAGCGCGCGGCCGCCGCGGAACGGCCCAACCTGCCGCCAGCGCATCGCGCCGAACAGCGCTTCCGGTAATTGAGGCGCTTGCGTTTGCCCGAACAAACCGGTGCTGCCTGCAACCAGCAATGCTGCACACCACCAGCGGCTACCTATCATTACGGTTCTCCTGGAAATGAGAACCGATGATAACAAAAGACTTTCCTCGCACCGCGGACGGCGGCTGACAACCGCGCCCCAGCGGCGCACATCTTTCAGAGCAAATCCCAATCATCAGCAGCAGCGAACGGCGGCGCATCTGTGCTGCCGGCGCGAACAGAACCGAGGAGGAGAAATAATGAAGATCAGAACCATATTGGCAGCCGGCGCGTTTGCCGCAGCAATGTGCATGGCGGCCGTTTCGCAGGACCAGCCGCAGGCAACCAGTTCAGGCCGGCAGGCAGCTTCGCAATCAGGTTCAATGAACAACAACGGCGGAGCTGTTTCTGAAATGGAAAAGACCTTCGTTTCGAAGGCCGCGCAAGGCGACCGCGCCGAAGTGCAACTGGCGCAGATGGCACTGCAGAAATCGAACAACTCTGACGTGAAGCAATTTGCCCAGAAAATGATTGACGACCACAGCCACAACCAGCAGCAGGTTGACAGCCTGGCGGGCCAGCTCAGCCTGACGGCTCCTGGCGACGTCAGCCCCGAACAGAAGCAGGAAGCCGACCGGCTGCAGAGCATGTCAGGTTCGCAGTTCGACCAGGCGTATGCCCGGCTCATGCTGCAGGACCATCGCAAAGACGTCAATGAATTCAAGCGCGAGCAACAGATGGCGAAGAATTCGCAGATCAAGCAGTACGTCGATCAGACCCTGCCGGTGCTGCAACAGCACTTGCAGATGGCGCAGCAGCTCAACGCGAAAGTCGGCGCCGGGCACGGAGCTTCGTCGTCTCAATAGGCAACGCTGGAATGCGAAAGGCGGCCTTTGCAGGCCGCCTTTTTGTTTTCTTGCCGGCAATTTCCTTCTTAGTCCGTGCCGGTCTTGCGGCCAGCCGCAGCGTCCTTTTCGTTCTTTGATGTCCGGCTCCACATGCGGATCGCCTTATCCGCCAGGGCAACGCAGCCGTCAGTAGGCAGCGGCGGCAAACCGCGCGCATGCCGCGGGCCGCTTTCAGGCAGCGGTATGAGGCGCGGACCTTCGTCGCGTGCCGCCGGCGATTCGGGCGGAATCACGGTGACGAGTTTCCGCGAGGACTGTCGTCTTGGCCGGCTGCTCATCTGCACGTTAGATGCTGCCAAACGCCCCGGCGCTTAGATTAATCGGAGTGGCGCAACTAGCGGACCACGATGATTTCGCGCACGTTATCGCGGGCCAGGAAAAACTTCAGCGATCCATAGTCGCGAAACAGGTTTTCGACGTGGCGATTCTGGAAGATGCGCTGCAGGCGGAACAACGGCACTTTGGCCTTCGCCCCGCCAGACTTCCACATCGCCTGCAGGTTGAGCGTGTCGGGCGAGGCAATGTGATAGCGGTAATACGGCGCGTCTGGCCCGGCGTCCTTGGTGTGAAAAAACGCCAGCACCGAGCCGCCGGGCTTGGTGACGCGATGGATGCGGTCAACCATCGGCTTGACCAGCTCTTCCGGCATGTAATCGGCCGTGTCCCAGCACAGCACGGCGTCAAATTGTTCCGGAGAATATTGCAGGCTGCCGGCCAGGAAGCGCGCCACGTCGAGCGAGGCCTTGCCTTCATCATGTGTCATGGCCAGGGCAGGATCGATGCCGGCTTGCAGCACGTCTTCGTTGTATACCTTGTGGCCGAGGCCGGTCAGGTAGGTGATGTTGGCGGGTGACGTGGGCCCAAGGTCAAGAATATTCAGCGGCTCATTGCCGCCGATTCGGCGGGCAAATTCGGCGAAGCCGCTGGAACGGCGGCTGATGCGTTCCTGCGCCGGCGAAGGCTGCGCCAGCGGGTCGTTGCTGGGCGAAGATCGAAATAATCGCAAGAGCGCCTGAAACGCCGAACTCATTTGCTGATCAAGGAACTCTGCGCGGGCTGTGCGGCCGCGGCGGCTGCCGGAGCGCCGGCGGGCTTCTGCTCGGCGGGCCGGGGCGCGCCTTCGCGCTGAATATCAATGCTGCCCTTAAAGTAAGCGCCTTCTTCCACCGAGATCCGGGCCGTGATGATGTCGCCAGTCACCGAGGCGGTCTTCTTCAGGTCCACGCGGTCGAGCGCGGCAATGTTTCCGTCAATCTTGCCCTGCACAGTGGCCTGGCGCGCATGAATGTTGGCGCGGACGCGGCCATTCGGGCCGATGGTCAAATGGTGGCCGCGCAGTTCGATGCGGCCTTCCACTTCGCCATCCACGTAAAGATCTTCGCTGCCGGAAAGCTCGCCTTTAATCAGGACCGATTTGCCGATGTGCGCGCCTTCCGCCTGGCCCACGGCTGTCTTAGGCATATCCATAGGAGCTTCTCCTTTTCGCGGCTGGCGCAGCCGGCTACCTTGCTTACAGGGTATCGCAAACTATAGCGAAGCGGCGGGCGGGCGGCAATTGATTCCCGCCGCAATTTTAGTGGGCCGCTTCAGATTGGCCTTCGTCGCTGCGCTTGACCCGGACTACCGTGATGCGCGAGAAGCCTTCGTCGAAGCTGGGCGGCCGCAGCTTGGCTGCCATGTTGCGCATGGCGTCCTCGGGCACAATGCGCTGGCGGCGGCGATTGCGGTCAAGGCAGACGTCGAGCGGAACGTCGAAGAAAACGGCGTGAACTTCGTAGCCGAATTCACGCGCCATGTGGATCCAGGTGCGGCGCTCCTTGGGCGAGAGGTTGGTTGCGTCCAGGTAGTTCCAAGGCATGCGTGCGATCATGCGGGCGCGCAAAATGGAACGCAGCGTGGAAAACACCAGGTGCTGGTAGCGCTGCTCGGTAATGTCATCGAACAGCACGGTGCGCAGCAGGTCGCTTGAAAGCGGAGTGACACCGCGACGCTTGAACCACGTGCTTTTTCCCGATCCCGGCAGGCCAATCGCCAGCACCACAACGCCGTGGGCCGGCCGCGCGGCAGGGGTTGAGTGTGGGGCAGGAGCGGAAATTTCAGGCGCAAATGCCGGCGCGCCTGCGGCGGCAGGATGCGAATGGGGCGCGGTTTCGACAGCTTCAGGCAGGCGCTCTGCCAGGGTTGCGGCCGGCTGTCCGCTGGCTGCGCCTGCGGCTACCGGCGCTCTTGAACCTCCGCGTCCACGCCGCCGGCGCGAGCGGCGCCCGCGCTGCGGGGCGACTTCAGAGCTTTGCTCTGCAGCTTGCGGATGTTGCGCCCGCGGCGGCCGCGTGCTCGCCGGGCGAGGGGCCGGAGGCGCTTCGGCGCCCGGATATTCAGGGCGGATCGGCCGCATCTCCTGTTCGGGAAGGGCCGCACCGGTGCGGCCAACGGAATCAGAATCTGATGGAGCAGCGCCGCCTCGGCCGCGCCGTCCTCGTCTTCGAGCCATGGTGCGCTTTTAACACAATCGCTCGCGGCCCGCAACGAACTACACCGCCGCAGAACTCTCGTTATTCAGGAGCAAGCGTCAATTCGTGCGCCCGGGCAGCACGCACGGCGTCCGCCGAAAATGGGAAGGCAAAAGTGGTGCCGCCGTACCATGCCTTCCACTGGTCCATGTAGTTGGCGCTGAACAAATTGCCTGACTCGCCGGTCACCAGGTTCATGGTGCTGCGATCGAGGTCGGCAAGATCGGCAGTCATGCGCTCTGAAGGCCCAAAATCAATTCCCGCAGCCTTGATGGTGAAAGCGTCGCCCGCCTGCGGCACGGTGCCGGGACCGCTCCAGCGATTGAGAAACGGCACGGCTCCGAAGATGGGGTGCTGCAACGTGAGCGGAAAATGCACGCCCCAATGCCAGCGCTTCCCGGTGAGCTTGTTGTCGCCGTCACGCGAGCCGGTGACGGCGGCATCCACCGCAGCCGCCAGCAACTCGTCGTACGAGTTGACCTTTGCCGGCAGCCAGCGCGCCGGCTGGCGTTCAACGATGTTTTCAAGCGCCACCGCCGAATAGGGCCAGCGATAAGCTGTCCAATCGTTCAGCCGCAGCGTGGCCGCATTGCCGTTAGCGCGGCTTCGGGCAGCGGAAGGCGCAAACGCGCCCAGATGCGGCTCGAGCAGCAGCTCCCACAGGCGGCGCCGTGCAATTGCGACGATGGTCGGCGCCGACGAATCGGCCGTCACGCGGCCGTCCCATCCGCGCAAAACGTCCGCGGCGGCGCGCGCCCGCGGCGTGGCATTCTGCGCGTGATCGATGGCATAAGTAAAGCGCTGCGCCAGGAACAAATCGTAAGAAGAAAAAATATCGGTCTGAATCCCCAGCATGTCGGCCGCCGTGAACTTGTGCGGGCCGCTCAACAGCCGGTAAATGCGCTCGGTGCGATAGGGCGGCGCGTCCCACGTGGTGCTGATGGTGTAAGGGTATCCGGCGGGTGAAGTGCGGCTGTTGGCCGTGGCAATGGTCCCCGACGGCGGATCGAAGACGCTGGGCATGGCGTCAAACGGAAGATATCCTGACCACTCGTGCGCATCATCGCTGCCTTTGACCGGAAGCAGCACGTCGGCGTGGCGCAGCGGAACACGGCCGGTGGCGTGATAGCCGATGTGGCCATCCACGTCAGCGTAAACCACGTTCTGCCCCGGCCCGGTGAATTGCGCAAACGCGCGGCAGAAATCATTCCAGTTCTGCGCTGAATCCACGTCGAAGAAGGTCATGGGCGCGGGCTGCTCGTAGAGAGTCCAGCGCAGCGTCAGCGTCCGCTTCTCGTTTTCAACCAGGTCGCTCACCACCGGCCCGTGCCGCGTAGCAAGCGTAGTGAGCATAACGTCAGGCGCGCCTTTGACGTGAATCACTTCGCGCTGCTGGTTAAGTGGCTCCCAACCTTCGGGCGTCAGGTATTCGCCTTTATCGTTCAGCGTCTCAACGTAGATGTCCTGGACGTCGGGCATCATGTTGGTGAAGCCCCACGCAATTCGCTGGTTGTGGCCCACGATGACGTAAGGCAGCCCGGGAATCGTGAATCCGGCAACGTCAAACGAAGCCGAGCCGTTGGCCGCGGCAATAGTGAGCTGCGCTTCGTACCACACGTTCGGAATGCGATGCACCAGGTGCATATCGTTCGAGAGCAGCGGCTTTCCTGAAGCAGTGTGCGTGCCTGACACCACCCAGTTGTTTGAGCCGGCAGCGGGAGTGTCGTCAGGTGCAGCACCAGCGAGTGAGGGGGCGGCCCACGGCCCGATGAAGCGCGCGTGATTTGCCCCGCCGCGCGGTTCGCCGGCTGCGTGCTTCGGCTCAGGCGGAGAGTTCAGGTCGAGGCTCGCTTCCGGCTGGCCGGGCGGATGGTCACGCCAGGAACTGGTCGGGTATAAATCCGCCGCCAGGTCAGGCGCGAGCTTTGCCTGCACAGCCTCACGTGCCAGCTTGGTTTCCCACTCGCTGCCGTTGAGCATCTGCGACATCAAAATCCCGCACAGCAATGAATCCTTCGCCGTCCACGGGCGCGGCGAGTAGCGCAGCACGCGAAACTCAAGCGGCAAGCGGTCGCGGTGTTGCTCAATGAAGGCATTCACGCCGCGGGCGTAGGCTTCCAGGTGCTCGCGGTCGCGCGGCGAAAGCAGGGCCACGGCCTTTTCAGCAGCCAGGCGCAAGCGCAGGATTCGCTGCTGCTGGTCAAGCGCGACGTAGCCGCCGCCCAGCACTTCAGCCAGTTCGCCGGCACTGTACCGGCGCGACATGTCCATCTGCCACAGCCGGTCTTGGGCCGTAACGTAGCCTTGCGCCGTGAACAGGTCGGTTGCATTCGCAGCGCGGATGTGCGGCACGCCGCGAATGTCGCGCACCACAGAAGCCGGCGCGCTCAGCCCGGCGATGTGAACCATGCCATCAACCTGCGGCAGTGCCGCCTGTGCAGCCCGCACGAACATGATCGACACGATGAGCGCGGCGCAGGCTGCGAGCACAACCAACACCGCCACTGCCCACGCAGCCGTGCGAATGCCCGAGCGACGCCGGGTTGTGTTGATGGTTGCGGTGGCCAAATTCCTCTCCTCGGGTGACCTGCGATTCTATCGCCTCGCGCCGCGAAGCAGTCGCCGCCGTCAGCGCCTGCGCGGCATTCCTAAACCATCCGCAGCTATGTGATACTGTTCCGAAATGAATCCCTACGCCTCTCATCTCGGCAACCGCAACGCCGTGGACGTGATTGCAGCCACACCCGCGCGGCTGCAGCAGATCGCCGGCTCGCTCGGCGCCGAGCGCGTCAGCCAGTCTCCGGCGCCAGGCAAGTGGAGCCCGCGAGAAATCATCTGTCACCTCGCAGACTGCGAAATCGTGTTTGCGTACCGCATCCGCCAGTCGCTGGCCGAAGACCGACACGTCATCCAGCCGTTCGACCAGGATCAGTTCGCCAAGCCATACGGCTTCTATGACACGGCCTCGGCGCTCGAGGTGTTCAGGGCCGTGCGCAACTGGAACCTGCTGTTGATCCGGGGCCTGACGCCGCAACAGCTTGCCAAAGGCACCCACCACCCCGAACGCGGTGACATGACGGTGCAGACCATCGTTGACACCATGGGCGGCCACGACCTGAACCATCTGAAGCAGCTCGACGCGATTGCGGCGCGAAACGCCACGGCGTGACCGGCTTGGCCCTTGACATTCCTGCCTTCCGAGTGGCATCTCTTAATACTTTTGCTTTTTCGGTATTGATGGCCTCCCATGCGGCCAATGGGCAATGGGAAGGATGACAGAATGGCGACTCGCGTCCGCGTGTTTTTTCACGATAAGTGCTTCGACGGCGTTTCGTCGGCCGCCGTGTTCTCGCGGTTCTATCGCGAGCGCGTGCGCGCGGATGCCGAATACGTTTTTACCGGCCTGGTCCACCGCGCGGGCGCACTGTTCGACGAGGCACAATTCGATGGGCAGGAAAACGCCATCGTCGATTTCAAGTATTCATCTTCGCCGCGGATTACCTGGTGGTTCGATCATCACGAAAGTGCATTCCTCACGCCCGCCGACGCCGAGCACTTCCGCGACGAAGAACGGCGGCAGCAGCGCGCGCAGGCGCAGGGTGAGCGCCCGCAGAAGTTCTACGACCCGCACTTTCGCTCCTGCACCGAGTTCATCGCCTCGGTCACGGAGCGCGTCTACGGCTTCGATCGCACGCCGCTGGCTGACCTGATTCATTGGGCCGACATTATCGATGGCGCCCTTTACCCTGACGCCCGCACCGCGGTCGAAATGCGCGAGCCCGCCATGAAGCTGACCATGGTGATCGAGGCCACGCAGGATCCAACCTTCGTTCCGCGCCTGATCCCGCTGCTGGCGGCGAAGCCGCTTGACCAAATCATTCGCGACCCGCTGGTGGCCGGCCTTGTTTCTCCGCTGCTTGAGCGTCACGAGCAGTCGCTCGCCTTGTTGCGCGAGCGCGCCGAATGCCGCGACGGCACCATCTTTTTCGATATCACCGACCAGCCGATGGAAGGCTACAACAAGTTCATTCCCTACTACCTGCACCCCGGCTGCATTTACAGCATCGGCCTCAGCAAGAGCAGCTTTCGCGTGAAGGTCTCGGTGGGGTCGAATCCCTGGGCGCGCAGCGACAACATGGTGAACCTGGCGAAAATTTGCGAGCGCTATGGCGGCGGCGGGCATGCGCGAGTGGGAGCCATTTCGTTTGACGTGAGCCAGGGCGAAGCGGCCCGCGTCGCTGCCAAGGAAATCGTCGCCGAATTGCGGGCCAGCGTAAAAGGCTGATTCGCGCGCCGGAGTGCCGCGTTACGGCTGGGTGCAGGCAAAATTCGCTGCGTCGTCGGTATCGCCCGTGCCCTTGTACTTTGCTATCTGCGGATAGGGGCACAGCGGCCGCTGCATCTTGGGCGCCTTTGCCCGGCTGGCAATGATCGCGCCTGGCGCGGTTCCTTTTTCAACCCACTGCTCGAGCGCCGCAAACATGTTGTGTCCGGGGTCGGTCAGCGGAGGCATCAACCCGAACTCGCCGAATGCATCAGGCCCGGGACCGCCGCCGCAGTGCTGCACGCCCGGCGCAAGATACAGCCGCACGAATGACTCCGCATTGCCTTTGCCCATGGCTGCGGCGACGCTCTCGTAATACTTCACTGAGCTGAGCGGCGGGATGGCGGCATCGCTCCAGCCGTGGTACAGGATGAGCTTGCCGCCGCGCTCCTTGAACCTGGCCAGGTTTGCGTCAGTGGCGTTCAGCGTTCGGCCGACTTTGTCCTCGGCGAGGCGGTAGTCGCGATCAAGGTTAAAGCTCTTCAGGTCCCGGTTGGCGTCGTCCGCCACCATGTTGGCGAAAAAATTGGTCAGGAACAGGTATTGCAGCGACTGGTGCGGGTTTGGGCCGGTGATCCACAGTGCCCAGCCGCCCAGGCCAGCTTCGCCGCCCGGCGAAAAGCCAGGATTAACCTGCTCACCGCTGGTGCTGTGCGGGCCTTCATAGATGCGCTTCAGGGTCGCAACCTGCGGTGCCGTCAGGCATGAATCCGCGTCGCCGTTCCTGCACAGCATCAGGTCAGGATTGAAGCGGCACCTCCGCGGGTCGTTGATGATGCCATTGCTCACGCCGGCAGCGGCATCGCACGCCTGCTTCACCGCCGCCGCGATGGCCGGCACCTTGGCCGCAGGGATGTAGGCCGCCGCATCGCGTTCGCCCGGCTGCAGGTCCCAGCCGAAGCTCGCCAGCAGGCGGTCCCAGTAAGCAGCCGGCGCGCCCGCAATGATGCCGTCGTAATCCTCCGGGAAGCGCTGCGCCTCCATCAGGCCCTGGCGGCCGCCGTTTGAGCATCCGGCAAAATAAGCATGCTCCGCACTTGCGCCATAAAACCCCTGCACAATTGCCTTGGCCGTCACGGTCGATTCGTGAATCGCTCGCCAGCCAAAGTCCACAATCTTCTGGGGATGGCCGAGCGCCCAGCGCCCGTCAGGCGGCGCGGCGCGGTGACCGGTATCGGTTGAAACCACGGCAAAATCCGCGGCGACCGCATTCGCCAGCGACAGCAAATTAATTGATCCGGCGAAGCCGCCGTTGCCGTTGTTCATCAGCCTCTTGTTCCAGTTGCTGACGGGCAGCCAGACTTCAACGCGAATATCGGAATCGGCACTCGGCTTAATTTGCGCCTCAACCCGGCAAAATGCCGGAAGGTGATGAAAAAGGTCCGCGGATGATTGCAGGTCGTTGCCGTCCGCAGTCGCTCCCGCCGGAGGCGTAAATGCGCCGGCGGCCACCTCGGTCGCGGCCGTGATCGTCGTGTTCGCCAGCCTCAGGTTTCGCAGGCTGTCGCAGGAAGCAGCGTGCGCCCGCGGTCCCGGCAACATCGCAAGCAGCAACGCCATCGTGAGCGAAAAGTGCAGGCGCAGTTTCATGGCGCACCATGGTATCGCAGCCGCCGATCGCGCCTGCCCTTTTGCACTCCTTCGCCGGCCCTGCTAGATTCACAACTTTGCATCTATGCGCACGATTGCATTCATCTTTCCCGGGCAGGGGTCGCAGGCCGTCGGCATGGGCAAGGACCTGGCTGCCATGTACCCGGTCGCACGCGAGACGTTTGACGAAGCTGACGCCGCGCTCGGCTACAAAATTAGCGAGCTTTGCTTTGAGGGCCCTGAAGAAAAG
>JAJPJZ010000349.1 GCA_021323935.1 Terriglobia bacterium
GCATCGCGCCGGAATGAAGGCGATTGGCGTGGTCGGCGCCTACGCGGTGGAGCAGATTCGCCAGGCCGACTTCATCTGCCGCAGCGTGGCCGACATCGCGGCTGAGGTTCGCGGAGATGAGGTCATTCTGCGCTGTGTCAGTTCACTGTGACGGATTGGGCGCCGCCGCGTCGAAATGCGTCCACTGCACCGCGCAGGTTTCGAATGCCGCCAGCTAAGGCGTCTCCTGCGGTCTCAGGTCGAGCTTAGGCGCGAACTCGCTGCTCATCGCATAGCGAATGATGTTATCGAGCAGGTAAGTTGCGTAGGGATCAGCGCCGTATTGGTCGAAGCGAAACGTGGTAATCAGCAGCTTGCCTTTTCCGAATCTTGCCTGCACCACCAGCGCCGCATTGTCGTGGATCCAGCCATAGAACGCGCCTGCCAGCGCGTCATCGAACTGCTCAGGCTTGATGTTCGGCATGACGAAATTGGGCGCGACCGCCTGCGCCTCAAAGCCCATGATCTTGTTGAACGCAATGTCGCGGAACACGGGCGAAGAGGGCAGGATCCAGTTGAAATTCGAAATCCAGTTGCCGTCGTAGTTGCTGTTGGCCCGTGCTTTCAGTTGCACGGGAAAGTTGGGCGGCAGCGCATCGACCGAATCGGCCAGCAGAACTACCGCGCCTCCGGAGTTCAGTTGCGCCACCGTTGCATCGCTCCATTTGGCGGCAATGAGCACCGCTGCTTTGGGTTTGCTGCCGAATGCAGTACGGAGCGCGCCGGGCGAGTCGGCTCCAACCGAAACATCGGCCCCAAGCGGCTGGTGCTTGGGAAAGACATTCAGAAAGTAATGGCTCGCATATACCAGCGAGCCGTTGCCCTCGCGAATCGCAGCCGTAATCAGGTGGCGGGTTGGGCGCGTTGCAGCCGGCGCCGCCATGCCGGGCTGAATTCCCGTGGAGATGCCGGCCTGCTCCTCCTTCAATTCTTCAGCAGCCCGTTGCGGGTCAAGCGGCACGGTGTAGCTTGTGCCCCAGTCGGCGGTGATTTGCAGTGTCGCATTGGGAAGCGCTCGCCCGCTGCGATGCGACCACAGCGCAGTAACCAGAGCATGCTCGCCCGACGTGACGTTGGCATCGTGAGAAACCAAAGGCACGTCAGCCTGCTGAATTTGGGCGAGGTCGTTCGCGTAGGCTTTGGGATTGCGCCATATATCGAGCAGGCCATTCGACTCCCAGTTCACGTCGGTGAACTCGGTGATCACGTATCCCTGAATGCTGGCGTGCGCCCGCATCTGCTCAATTTCATATTTCAGCGATTCGAACTCGTGCCATTGGCTGGCTTCGGCCAGCTCGTTGTATGAGCTGAAGATGCGATTGAGCTTGAATTGATGAAAGCGCTCAATTACGCCTGCCGGCATGGTGATCTCCCGGCCGTTGAAGTCGCGGCTGAACCACCACGGCAGCGCGCAACCAGACGATTTGCCCTGCGCTTCACCGCACGGCAAGTCCGGCAAGCCCCAGTTTCCGAACTCGCTCACGATGAGCGGCGCATCTGCCGTGGGCTGCGCGTCGCCGAAAGGACTCCAGATCCACTTTGGCCGTGTCGCGAAGTCGCTCACCCACTTCGTCCATGCGTCAGCGTGGTCGGGAATCGAATAGTACTGGTGGAAATCGGCGAGATCGCTTTTGACGTGGAAGTTCTGGCAGCAGGCGCTGTTGTCGTCAACCAGCCGGCCCAGCGGCGCAACCATTGTTTTGGCTCCCTCGTATGTCGCCGCGAGCCACCGGCGTTCGGAAGCCTGCTTCAAATCTGCGCCCCAGCTTTCGTTGATGATGCTTTGAATCAGCAGCGAGGGATGGTTCCAGTCACGGTCAAGCGCCTCACGAAAAAGCTGCATGCCGCGGCCGGCAGCCTGTTGCGTCCAGTGTTCCTCGTCGTTCCACGAAGGGATCTCATACCAGATGATCACGCCGACTTCATCTGCGGCGTCGAGGTAAGCAGGCGTGCAGATCTTGATATGGCAGCGCAGGGTGTTCAGTCCAAGCGCCTTGGCCTTCCGCATCTCATCGCGCAGATATTCGGGTGAAGGCGGCGTGTAGATCGTGGCCGGGTAAAAATCCTGATCCAGTGCGCCGATCATGTAGAACGGCCTGCCATTAAGGTAAAGCCTGCCGCCGCGTGACTCGAGGGAGCGAAAGCCGAAGCGCACTTCGGCCGAATCGTTAACCGCGCTCCCGACCCTCTGCATAATCTCCGCGGTGTAGAGCGCCGGCGATTCCGGCGACCACAGGCTCGGATTATCGACGTGAACGCGGAAAACTTCTTCCGCTGGAACGCCGCTGCGCCTGCTACTGGCCGTCTTACTTTCCTCTGCGACCACGGCACCTGCTGGGTCGCGAATGATAAGGCTGGCGTGAGCCTCGCGTTCAGGGTCCCACGTGGCCGTGACCTCGACGTCGCCGCTTGTAGCGGCGGTGACGTGTACTGACTTTAGATATGCGGCCGGGCGCTCGGCCACAGTTACCGGTTGCCACAGGCCGCCCGTCTGCACATACCAGTTCTGCTTGCCATGAGGCAATTCGTCGTACATGAACTGCGGAAAGAGTTGCTGGTTGCGTCCGGGATCGCGCGGAGGGTCGGTGACGCGCACGATCAGCTCACTGGCTGCCCCGCTGCGAAGCCGCGAGCTGATATCGAACTCGAACGGAGTGTAGCCGCCCTCATGTTGGCCAATCCTTGCGCCGTTTAGAAATACCTCGCAAAAGTAATCGCAGGCGCTGAAGCGGAGCAGCACGCGCTTGCCGCCCTGAGGCTGCGCCGGAATCGAGGTCCGATACCAGCCAACGCCGCCGAAATCGCGCATATCGTCAAACTGCGCGTTCCACGAGAGCCCCACGCGCACCGACCTCCAGCCGGTATTGGGCAAATTTCCGAACTGGTACTGGGCATTTGCATCGGGCAGAAGCTGCCAGTCGCCATTGCGTATGTGGGTCTGGGCAGCCGCCGCGGTTGTGAACAGGCAGAGTGCGACCATGAAGCGCATCGCGCGAAGTGTAATGCAAAAGCCAAAAGCGCAATTCAAAATTGCACGCGCGCTTGCGCGCCGAAGTTTGTGTGCCGCAGGTCAACTGCAGCACTCATCGCGATCCGCCACCAGCGGGTGACGCAGCCGGCTGGCGAAGTGCGAGAATAGAAATGAATGATCCAGCTTTCCGGCGCGGGCAAGCGGTATGGCCACAAGCTGCTGTTCCAGGAACTTGATTGGCTGATTACGCCGCAGGACCGCATTGGTGTGGTCGGCGCGAACGGCACCGGCAAATCAACCCTGCTGAAGATCCTGGCCGGCCTTGAGTCGCTCGATTACGGCACGATCACCACCGCCCGCGGCACCTCGGCCGGCTACCTGCCGCAGGACGGGCTCCAGCTCTCAGGCCGCACCGTGTTTGACGAGTGCCTGTCCGTGTTTGCCGGGCTGCAGCAGATGGAGCGCGAGATCGAGCAGCTCACCAATTCGCTGGCCGAGCTGCACCACGAAAGCGCCGAATATTCCGCCAACGCCGACCGGCTGCACCGGCTGGAAGGCGAATTCCGCGCGCGCGATGGCTATGCGCTCGAGGCGCAAGTCGGCATGGTGCTCACCGGGCTGGGGTTTGTAAAAGACGATTGGTCGCGCCTGACCGATGAATTCAGCGGCGGCTGGCAGATGCGCATCGCCCTCGCCAAGCTGCTGCTGCAGAAGCCCAACCTGCTGCTGCTCGATGAGCCCACCAATCACCTCGACCTGGAAACGCGCAACTGGCTCGAGCAATACCTCGCCGAGTATCCGCACGCTTACATCCTGATTTCCCATGACCGGTTTTTCCTGGACGTCACGGTGCACAAAACCGTCGAAATCTGGAACCAGCGGGTGCATTTCTATACCGGCAACTACGAAAAATATCTGCGCGAGAAGGATGAGCGGCGCTCGCAGCTTGAAGCGGCATATCGCAACCAGCGCGAGCGCATCGAGCAACTGGAAGCGTTCATCAACCGGTTTCGCTACCAGGCCACCAAGGCCAAGCAGGTGCAGAGCCGCATCAAGGAGCTGGAAAAGATTGAACGCATCGAGCTGCCGCGCGAAGAGCGCGAAATTCATTTCAAGTTTCCGCAGCCCAATCCGAGCGGGCGCATGGTGGCCGAGTGCAAGGAGGTGGCCAAGAGCTACGGTGCCAAGCGCGTGTTCGAGAATGTCAGCTTCACCGTAGATCGCGGCGACCGCGTGGCTTTAGTGGGAGTGAACGGCGCCGGCAAATCGACGCTGATGAAGATCCTGGCGGGCCTGGAGCCCGCCTCAGCCGGGCAGTTCCGGCTGGGCCACAACGTTGAAGCCGAGTATTTCGCGCAGGACCAGTACAAAGTGCTGGACCCGGATGCGCGCATGCTCGACGATCTGTGGGACCTGGCCCCGTCGCATACCCAGACCCAGTTGCGGAGCATCCTGGGAGCGTTCCTGTTCAGCGAAGATGATGTGTTCAAGAAGCTGGGCGTGCTTTCGGGCGGCGAGCGCAATCGTTATGCGCTGGCGCGAATCCTGCTGCACCCTTCAAACTTCCTCCTGCTCGATGAGCCCACCAATCACCTCGATCTGCGGGCCAAGGACGTGCTGCTTGGCGCCTTGCAGGGCTACACCGGAACCGTCGCGTTCATTTCTCACGACCGCTACTTCATCGATAAGCTCGCAACCCGCGTGTTTGAGATTGCCGAGGGCGCGGTAAACGTCTTCCCCGGCAACTACGAAGACTACCAATGGCGCAAGCAGAACGGCGGCGAAAGAGGAAGCGCCGTTCCGGCGCCGCCGCCTACCCTGGCCGACGTGCCCGGCCTCGAGGCTGGCAGGAACGGCGACCGCCGCGGCGCCAGGAAGAACGCGTTCAAGCTGCGGCAGATGGAACAGCGTTGTTCGGAGCTCGAAGGAAAAGTTGCGGACGCGGAACGCGACATCGCGTCATACGAATTGTCGCTGCAGGCCTTCGTCAGTTCGGAGGAGACCGTTCGCGTGACTAGCGCCCTCGAGAAGCGACGGCAGGAGCTCGGGCAATTGCTGGCGCAGTGGGAAGAGGCCACGCTGGCTCTCGAGTCGGCCAAAGCCGGCTGAACCCGTAGCCATTCTGCCCGGCATCAGAAATCGCTTTGCCCATTACAGGGCAGTTGACTCCGGCGGCAGTTCGGGAACATGATATTCGGCGCTATGTCTCCAGGTCGCGAAAACGTCACTACCATGCGGTTCGTTTCGGCGCGTGAAGTTTGCCGCAAGTTGCTGCGCGCCTATCGCACGTCTTCTGGCCATTATTTACCGGTTACGGCGGCTGAGCTGCTTCCGCGCCTGCATGCGGAGGGCTTTGTTATTTCTGAGAACGACACGCAGGCGCTGCTGCGCGATCTGGCCGAAAGCGGCGACATCATGGAAATGGACGCCACCGCCGGTTTCCGCTGGAACCAGCCGGCGGCGTAGTCCAGCGGAGCGCCTGACCTCCCGCCCTTTCCGGGCAGCATCCCATCTGCATGGGAAAGCTGGCTCTGATCGCGGTTTTATTGGGCGTTGCCGCCGTTGCGCAAACGGCCGATACACAAAAATCATCTGACAAGAAGCTCGAAGGCTGCCTGCTGCGCGAAGGGCCTGATTTCTTCCTTCGCCCCATGAGCGGCGGCGACACCGAGCTGATCCACCTGACGCTAGCGGCCGATCAGGACTTAACCTCGCTCGTCGGCAAGCGCCTGCGCGTACGCGGCAGCGACCATGCGCCGGCAGCCAACAGCCCGGCCAATGCCGCCGCGCAACCCGCAACCCCGGTCGAAAAGCAGCCCGCGCCGTCGACCGTGCCCAGCGGCACTCCCGACCCAAATGTTCCGGTGACGCAGCTCCCGCAGAGCGCGCAGGCGGGCGACGGCACCGAAGGCTTCCGCGGCAGCGCGCCGGCCCGCGAGTTCTACGTGAGCAGCTTTGAGCCGGTGAGCGGCTCCTGCCCGGCAGCTCAGAAGCCGCAATAGGCGCCCACGATCGCTGTTTTGACCGGCAATCCGCAGATTTGTGCGGCGCATCACACGGTTGAGACCCTTCCTAGGAGAGGATCGCATGAAGAAACTGAATTTGATGTTGGCGATGATGTTGATGTTCACCGTTGCCGCGTGGGCACAGGGCGGCGGTGGTGGCGCGGGCGGGGGCAGCGGCAGCGGCGGTGGCCAGGGCGGCGGCAGTGGCAGCGGCGCGGCTGCAAGTTCAGGCCACGGCAGCCATGCCGGCGGCGGCAGCTCGGCTTCCGGTAATTCAAGCGCGAGCGGCTCAGCTTCGGGCGGCACCAGCGGCGGTGGCGACATGGCCAGCAGCGGCAACCGTACGCTTGAAGGCTGCGTAGTTCAGCAGGGCAGCGACTACTTCCTGCAGCGCAAGGGCGGCAAAGCAATGGTCCGCCTGGTTCCGCAGAGCGACACCGATCTTTCAGCTCATGTCGGCCATACCGTGAAGGTGCATGGCTCTCAGCAGATCGCGGCCAACGATCCGAACGCCCCGGTCGCCGGCAAGAAGACCAATATCACGGAACGCGATATGGCTTCCGCCGCCCAGGGCTCGAACGTCCCGAACTCGCTCACTACGCCTGACCAGAACCCACCGGCCGCAAATGACGCGCTGGCGGGCTCCGGCGCTCTGCCGCAAGGCTCGGAAGTTCGCGGCGGCGGCGACTTCACCGTAACGCGCGTCGACATGGTTTCTGATACCTGCGACGTGAAGACCGGGAAGCACCACAAGGGCGACAACATGGACAACAACGGGTCAACCAACCCGAGCACTCCGCCCCGGTAGATTTTCTCCTGGCCGTCGACAACAAAGGCAAAGCGGTTACCGCCGCTTTGCCTTTTTCTTCCCCCGGCCAATTCCGCGAAAATTCCTGCGGCCCGGCGAATGCGGCTGGCATACAATTTTGTGCATGCTAAAGCCTCGTGTCGTGTTTGCCGGCGCTCTGCTCGCCGGGATTGCCGCTGCCCTACTTTCCGTGGGCGCCAGCCGCCCCGCTGATGACGGCGTGCAGCGCGCACCTGCCGTTCCCAGGCGCGCCACCTCTGCTGATCCGGCGCTCATCAGGAATGCCTCGCGTTTTGAGGAAGGCAGCTGGGTTTATCTGCACCTGGAAGGCTCGCCGCGCCAGGTCGGCTACCAGCACGGCTACCTGCTTTCGCCTGAGATCGAAGACGCGCTTCACGCCGTCAGCTTCTTTGATACGCATCGCACCAAACGCGATTGGAGCTTCTACCGCAACACCGCTCGCGACATCCTGTGGCCGCACATCGACGCCGAATATCGCGAAGAGCTCAAGGGCATCGTGGAGGGCGTGAAGGCGGCGGCGCCGCAAAGCCGCATTGACCTGTACGACATTGTTGCGCTGAACGCATTCGAAGAAGTGCCCGATTATTACGTTCCCACGCTCGATAAAAAAGAGGCTCGGGCCGACGCTCCGCACCTTTCCGCGCCCGGCAACTGCAGCGCCTTTGTCGCCACCGGCAGCTACACCAAAGACCATCGCATCGTGATGGCGCACAACAACTGGACCGGCGTGATTGATGGCGCGCGCTGGCGCATTGTGTTCGATATCGTTCCTGCCAGCGGCAATCGCATTCTGATGGATGGATTCCCCGGCGTCATCGCCAGCGACGACGATTTCGGCGTCAACTCCAACGGCATGATGGTCACGGAAACCACCATCACGCAGTTCCACGGATTCGATCCCAACGGCAAGCCTGAATTCATGCGCGCCCGCAAGGCCCTGCAGTATGCGAATTCAATCGATGATTACGTCGCCATCATGCTCGAGGGCAACAATGGCGGCTACGCCAACGACTGGCTGCTGGGCGACAACAAGACCGGCGAGATTGCGCGCTTTGAACTTGGCCTGAAGGACCACCGCGTGTGGCGCAGCAAGGATGGTTTCTTCGTCGGCGCAAATTTCCCCAGCGACCCCAAGCTCACGCAGGAAGAAACCACGTTTGACGTGAACGATAAGTCCAGCTCGCCCAACGCCCGCCACGTGCGTTGGGAGCAGTTGATGGCGCAATACAAGGGCAAAATCGATGCGCCACTGGCCGAGCAGTTCCTCAGCGACCACTACGATACGTTCCAGAACAAGGAAGAAGCCAACGAGCGCACCCTCTGCGGCCACGTTGAATCCTCGCCGCGCGGCGTGCCGCAATGGGATTGGAAGCCGTTCAACCCCGGCGGCGCAGTGCAGGGCAAAGTGATGGATTCCGCTATGGCGAAAAAAATGAGCTTCTGGGCGCGCCGCGGCCATCCCTGCGGCACTGACTTCCTGAAGGACCAGTTTCTCGCCGGCCACCCGCAATATTCCTGGCA
>JAJPJZ010000135.1 GCA_021323935.1 Terriglobia bacterium
AATGTGGTAGCCGGAAATTGAAATGGTGTTAAAGCGCGGCGTGTACTTCGATCCAAACTCAAAGGTATCGATCACCAGGCGCATGCTGGGCGCCGGCGGGTATATGTATTCTTTCTGCGCGATGTATTCCTTCAGGATGTCATTCTGGATGGTTCCTGAAATCTTCTTCCAATCGGCGCCTTGCTTCTCCGCCACCACCAGGTACATCGCCCATAGCACCGAGGCCGGCGAGTTGATGGTCATGGAAACCGTGGTTTTTTCCAGGTTGATGCCCGAAAACAGGATTTCCATGTCTTCCAGCGAGTCAATCGCAACGCCGCACTTGCCCACTTCGCCTTCGCTCGCCGGATGATCGCTGTCGTAGCCCATCAGCGTGGGCAGGTCAAAGGCGACGCTCAGGCCGCCGCCGCCGTGCTCCAGCAGGTACTTGTAGCGCTGGTTGGTTTCTTCAGGCGAGGCGAAGCCGGAGAACTGGCGCATGGTCCACAGCTTGCCCCGGTATCCCGAGGCGTGGATGCCGCGCGTGTAAGGCGGCTGGCCGGGATAGCTGAGATATTTTTCGTAGCTCCAGTCTTCGGGCAGGTCAGCTTGCGTGTAGAGCCGCCGGACCGGCATGCCGCTGACCGTCGTAAAGCGCGCATTGCCGGCTTCATCCAGGTTGGTGCCGGTCGCAGCGCCGATGGGCCGCTCCGGAGCTTTCTCGAGCGCAGGCGCAAGCGTCTTCTCCGCCCAGTCCTTTTCAGAAGGCGAAGGATTGCGCCCCTCAAACACCTCAGCAACGGGCGATTCGGCGAGCGCCGGATCACGGCGGGTTTTTTCAGCGGCCATAAGCAGAACTCATCATGATAGAAGATGCGGATTCGCAGAACAAATCAGGCCCAAAGCCGCAGTACTGCTGCGCGATTTCATCAGTTACCCGCCCGCGCCTGCGCGCATCTACCTTTGCGGAGGCGTCAAATGCAACCAGAGCAGCGGGAGCGACGCACCCGTCACTTTGTTCCACTCGGCGGGTTCAATGAAGTCGCGCCGGGCGTGGCTTACAAAACTACCGCCATCGTGAACCTGCAAACCATCGATGTGCCTGAGCAGAGCTCATGGGTGTTGGTCGATACCGGCCTGAGCATTTCAGCGCCATTCATCTTGCGCGCCGCCGCGATGCGCCCGAATTCCCGCCCAAGCTGCATTGTGCTGACGCACGGCCACTTCGATCATGCCGGCGCCGTTGAACACCTGGCTGAAATCTGGGACGTGCCGGTGTACGCCCATGCGCTTGAAGTTCCGTATCTCACCGGAAAATCGAAGTACCCGCCGTTTGACCCGACCGTAGGCGGCGTGATGGCGCAGATGTCGCGCTTTTACCCGCGCGCGCCCTACGACCTGGGCGACCGCGTGCGCGAGCTGCCATCAAACGGCGAACTCGATGAGCTTCCCGGCTGGTACATCGTCCACACGCCCGGCCATACTGCCGGCCACGTGTCGCTGTTTCGCGAGCATGACGCGGTGCTGCTTGCCGGCGATGCGTTCTGCACGGTTGACCAGCGCTCGCTTGCCAAAACCGTGGTGCAGTACCGCGAATTCGCAATACCGCCTGCCTACGCCACCACCGATTGGGACGCGGCGCGGCACAGCGTGCAGAAGCTGGCCGACCTGCGGCCTTCGCTGGTTATCGCCGGCCACGGCCAGCCCATTGCCGGGCCTGACACCGCGGAGCGGCTGGAACGCTTTGCCGAGGAATTCCAGCCTCCGGAGCATGGCCGCTACGTTCGGCAGCCGGCGGTTGCCGACGAAAACGGCGTCATCAGCGTGCCGCCGCCGGTGGCCGATCCTGTGCCCAGGATTGCTGCAGGCGTGGCCATTGCCGGCGCCGCCGCGGCCGCAACCTATCTGATCAAGCGCCACAAAGCTGCATAAACGCCGAATTCAGTGCTTCAACAGCGTTACCTGCGGCGCAGGAGTATCGGGCAAGTTCGCTACCTGGGCGACGGGAGGACGTTGCTGAGTAGGCGGTGTTGTTGTGGGCGGGCCCGCGGGCGACGGTGTTCCGGTTGCCGGCATTGCCGGCGAAACCGGCTGAATCGTGACTGGCGTTACCGGCGGTGGCGTGGTGCTCATCTGCTCCGGAGTCGCCGGAACGATGCCCGGCACCTTGGGAAGGTGAGTCACGTTGCCGTTTTCCGCGTCGCCGATATCGATGCCGAGCGCTTCCAGCGTGGTGCCGGTCACCTGGTCCATGGCCACGCGTGATTGCTCATAAGCCGCCATCGCGGTCACCAGGTTCGATTCTGCCGTAGTCAGGTTGTTGAGCTGCGTGAGCACGTTATAGGTGGTGCTTGCGCCCAGGGCATACTTCTTGCGCTCAGCGTCCAGGCTCTGCTGCGCGTACTCGCGGTTCTTGATGGCCGCATCAACGCGCGCGCGGTTCTGCTGCAGCGTGAACTGCGCGTTGCGCACGTCAATGGAGATCTGGTTCTGCAACTGCTGCAGGCGCGCCTCCGCCTGCCGATACTCGAGCACCGAACGGATCTGGTCCGCCTGCGCCGCGCGGTTGCGGATCGGGATGTTCAGGTTGAAGCCCACAAAGTAAGTCGGATTGCTGTTCAGCGCGGAAAGCGCGTCGAAGTAGCCGGTGTTGGTGACGCCGGTGGTCACACCTCCGAGGCCCGCCGTCGAGAAGCTTGGGTTCAGCGCGCCAGCCAGGCCGGTGCCGCCCCAGTTCGCCACGAAATCGAGCGCGGGAAGCATGGCGTTGCGCACGGCTTTCATGCTGACCTGCCGCGTGTTCAAGTCAATGCGCGATTCAGCCAGCTCCGTGCGGCGCTGCATGGCGGTTGCGATCAGGTCCTGCAGCGGCGTAATCGCTTCGCTCTGCGGCAGGTCCATGCGGTCGGTGGGCATGACTTCAGCCGAGGCCAGCACCGGGTCGTTTTCGTTTTTCGTGATCGCGTTCTTCATCAGCAGTTGCTGAAGCTGCAGGTTGGTTTGCGCGATGATCAGGTTCTGGTTGCTGGAAGCCACCTGGGCCTGCGCGTTCACCACTTCAATCGGCGCCAGCGTCCCGATCTGCACCTGCTTCTGGTTATCGGCCAGCAACTGGTTTGCGAGCTGGATTGCGCGTTGCGCCGCCTTCACGCTTTCATAGGCGTTCACCAGGTCCCAGTACATGTTTTCAATCTGCGTGACCGTAAAGATGATCTGCTGGCGGAAAGCCACGTCGGCAATCTCGCGGTTGTTGCGCGCCTGGATGATGAAGCGGCGGTTGCTCTGCCAACTGAAGCCCTCCAGCAGGTGCTGGCGGAACTGCAGCAGGTAGTTCGAGTTGAGCTGCGGCACCAGCAGCGAGCGCGTGCTGTTGGTGGTGACGCGCGAGTTGTTGAACGTGATGTTCAGCAGCGTTCCGGTGGCGAAGCCCTGCGCGTAGCCGAAGTTGGCGGTTCCCGTGGCCTGCACAAGCGAGGGCACGCCGGAAAACAAAATATTGGTTTGCGGCGTGGTGGAATGCTGCACGCCGAGCGACCCGGTCAGTACCGGGTCGAAAGAATCCACCGGTGGGCCCGAGCCCAGGGTGGAGTTCACCAGGCCGTTGGTGCCGGTGCCGACCCCGCCTGCGCCGGCCGTGGTGCCGCCTGCGCCGCCGCCTGAAGCTCCGACCGAAACCGTGCCTCCGCCGGGCGTGCCCGAAACGATGCCGGCGTTCACGCCGCGCGCGGCTGCGCCCGATTTCGTGCGCAGGATGTCAGTATCGGCGATGGGCAGGTTGTAGCGCGCAATCACCAGGTCAAGGTTGTTTTCGAGCGCGGCGGCGATGGCGTCATCGAGCGAGAGCATCAGCTTGCCGTCCTGCACCAGGCCCTGCAGGCGCTGCGAGTTTGAAAAATTGACCGGCGGCACCTGGCGCGACTGGTAAGGCGCAATCACGTTGGGAAACATGGGCGCTGCCTTGGTGTAATCGGCCCGCGGTTGCTGCGAAAGCGCAGCGCTCGTGATGAGCAGCGCTGCCGCCACGTACTTGAATGCCTGCGAACGCAAAAAAACTCCCATCGGTTTCTCCGCTTATTACCGGCAGATTGATTGACTGTCCGAACCCGGGATTGTTACCGAAACTGCCGTAAAGATACGTAAATTCTGCGCCGGAAGTTCCGAAACATGATGTTGCGGCAAAGAACCGTCAGTATAGCTTATGGTCCTGCACCGGCCTTGCCGCCGCCAGGAACCTTAGTTGTCGTGGTCAGCGCCGGGAGCGCGCTTCTAAGTTGCGGTGGGCATTTCGGTGTAGAAATCGTCGTCGACCTGCAATGCAGTGGCCGCGATCAAAGGCGCGAACTCCACTACGTCGCCGCAGCGCTTGCAGGGAGGAAGCACGGCCCCGGCCTCAATAAACACGATGTGCGGAATGCGATGGCGGTAATGATGAACGCGGTAAATTCCCGAAACCGCCGCCACCATGCCGGGCCGCAGCCGGCTGGAATCAAAAACCGACGGCGGAATCAGCGGCGGTGGATCGTCGGGCATCAGGTCACCTGAACGGCGAACACGGATCGTGCAGCCGCGTCGCGTTTCATAAATTAACAAAACCGGAAATTTATTACGAATTCACGTTCGCAGGGCCTGACCTGTGCGGGCATGCCAGTGCGACGGCGAATCCGCTCAACTCGCCAGCGGGTGTTCGCGACCCGTGGTGGTGTCGTCGTCGTCAATCACTGGCAGGCTGTTGAGCACTACACGGAATTCGTCATCGGAACTGGCGGTGCGGACAAGCTCAAACTGGACCTTGTTGGCGCACCTGCTGCACGCCGGGAAGATGGCGCCGCGCAGCACCGTGACTTCATGCGAGAGCCGGTGCTCGTCGTGGTGGACGCGGTAGATGCCGTTGACCGGCGCACGCTCGCCGGTGCGGTAGAACTTGCGAACTTCGTCAATATCGGACACGAGTGGCGCCTCAAAGGGCAGGGTGCGCGTGCCTGGCCGCTCGCTTTATTGTAGCGGTTAGATTTTCTTAACGGAGCGTTAACGCAAAATTTAATCTACGTTTTTCAAAGGCATCCGGAGCGGCAGCCTGCGTCATCGTACTTTTGCCACTTCTCTACTCGAGGCAAGGTGTGTCCAGGCGGCCGCGCGCGCAGCGCCGGCGGGCTCTTAGGATTCGTAAGGGTTGTTTATGAATGGCGACGCCGCTTCACTACGTCAATACGCTCCACAGGAGCGTGTCATGGTATCGGGAATTTATCGCGTCTCCCATGAAGGCCATCGGGCCGAGCACCTGGCGACGGCGATTGCCGGCGAACAGTTTCCGCGTTGCCGCCGCTGCGGTGATTCCGTGCGCTTCCGGCTGTGGATGGAAATTGAATACATGCCTCGCGATTGGGACCTCTCCGGGCCCAACCTGCTGCTGCTCAAGGGCGCAACTCCGCGCCTTTCCGGCGGGCAGGCATAACACGCGCCGCCTTCTCGCGCCCCACGGTTGCTCCACCGGCACAGCAGACTGGCAACTTTGGCCTGCTGCGCCAACCGCTATCCCCTAGCAGTCGCGTTCCTCTCGCATACAATCGTGCGTAAGCAGGCAGCAGAATCAGCGGCTGGTGAGCGGAGCCACCAAGAAAATGATTGGGGAGCAAATTTCCCATTACAAAATCGTTGACCGCATCGGCGCCGGCGGCATGGGCGTGGTGTGGCAGGCTGAAGACCTCACGCTCGGCCGCATGGTCGCGCTCAAGTTCCTTGCGCCTGAGCTGGCCCGCGATCCGCAGGCCATGGACCGCTTCATGCTCGAAGCCCGTTCGGCGGCAGCGCTGAACCATCCCAACATCTGCCAGGTTTATGAAGCCGGCACGGCCGACGGCCAGGCATTTATTGCCATGGAGCTGCTCGAAGGCCACACCCTGCGCGAGCGCCTCGATTCGCTCTCGCCGGCGGTTGCGCCCACCCCCAGCGCCGGACGCGCGCTGCGGCTGAACCAGCTTCTCGATTGGGCTTACCAGATTGCCGACGGCCTCGATGCTGCCCACGCGCGCGGCATCGTGCATCGCGATATTAAGCCGGCAAACCTGTTCGTCACCTCGCGCAGCGTGATCAAGATCCTGGATTTCGGCCTGGCGAAGGTCGCCATTGGAAAGCGGTTGGCCTCCATGAGCACGCTCGGCGGCGCCCCCACCAGCGACCACCTCACCTCGCCCGGCACCACCATCGGCACCGTTGCCTACATGTCGCCGGAGCAGGCCGGCGGCGAAGAGCTCGACCCGCGCACCGACCTGTTTTCGTTTGGCGTGGTGATGTTCGAAATGGCGACCGGCAAGCTGCCATTTAGCGGCAATACGTCGGCGGCAGTGTTCGGCGCCATCCTGCACAAGCCGGCTGCCTCGGTTACTGAGCTCAACCCTGAGATGCCGCCCGAGCTTGGGCGAATTATCGCCAAGGCGCTTGAGAAAGATCGCGACCTGCGCTACCAGAGCGCGGCCGAGCTGCGCGGTGACTTGAAGCGGCTGAAGCGCAATACGGAATCAGGCATCACGCCGACCGCGACCTCGCATGTGACCGCAGCAACAACCGCCGCCGCGCCCGCCGCTGCCGCTCGCAAGAAGCGGCCAGTCGTCGCCATTGGCGCTGCCGTGGCGGCGCTCGCGCTGATCCCTGCCGTCGCGATTTATTTTGTGACCTCGCGCCACAACATGGCGGCCGCGCTGTCGTTGCAGGATCTGGCAATCCAGCGCCTCACCAGCACCGGCCACGCCAGCCGCGCCGCCATTTCACCTGACGGCCGCTAAGTAGTGCATGTGGTGCAGGAAGGCGGCAAGCAGAGCCTGTGGCTGCGGCAAACCGCCACCAGCAGCAACGTGCAAATCATCGCGCCTGCCGACGTTACTTATATCGGCCTGACGTTTTCGCCCGACGGTAACTTTATCTACTACGTGCCTCGCCAGCGCGATGCCGGCCAGAACGAACTTTACGTCATGCCGGTGCTGGGCGGAGCGCCGCAAAAGCTGGTGAGCGACGTTGATAGTGCGGTGACGTTTTCACCCGACGGCAACCGGCTGGCTTTTGTGCGTAACCGCAACACCAACGGCGGCGATTTGATCGTGGTCGATCGCGACGGCAGCAATCCTAGAATAGTGGGCAGCATTGGCGGTGACTCGCGTTTCCAGGGCAATCCGGCGTGGGCGCCTGATGGGAAGATTATCGCTACTACGGTGCTGCGCCTGGCCGGCGGCTATCACACCGATTTCGTCGGTTATCCCGTCGCCGGCGGCCGCACGACGAAGCTTTCGTCGCAGGAGTTCTTCAATGCCGGCGACTCCGCCTGGCTGCCCGATGGCAGCGCGTTGCTGCTGGTGGGCACCAGCCAGCTCACCGCGCCGCAGTTGTGGATTGCCAATTACCCCGGCGGCAGCACCCGCAGGCTGACCAACGACCTGTATAGCTACAACGGCATCAGCGTGACGTCTGACGGCCGGCAGCTTGTCAGCGTCCTGGTCCAGACGGAATCGCAGTTGTGGATCACGGCGCCGGGCGCGCAGGCCAGCCAGGCGGTGGCGCTCAACGACCACGAAGCCGGCCGCAACGGCGTTACCTTCATGCCTGATGGCCGGCTGCTTTACAGCAAATACCAGGGCCCGAGCCTTGAGATCTGGACGGTGAACGCCGACGGCAGCACTCCGCAGGCAATAGCCAAGGGATTTAATTTCGCCATCTTTCCCACGCCTTCGCCGGACGGCAAGGTCGTAGTTTTTTCAGCCGAGCGCGGCCACGGCATCAACCTGTGGCGAGTGAACGCCGACGGCGGCGACCTGAAGCAGTTGACCAGCGGGCAGTTTGAGATGTTCCCGCAGATTGCCAACAACTGGGTTTATTACTCGGCCATTGTTGATGGCAAGCCGCAGCTCGAGCGCGTTCCGCTCAACGGCGGCACTCCTGAAAGCGTCGCCGACGCCGCGATCGCGGCCGCCGCATTTTCAAACACCGTAATTTCGAGAGACGGCACGCGGGTGCTCTACGCGAAATATAACCCCAGCTCAAACCAGGTGGAGCTGGTTGTCGCCAGCCTTCCTGATTTCCATACGGAAAAAACCATGCCCATCGTTGATTCCTACGGCTGGTCGCCCGATGGGCGAAGCATCACGTTTGTGCGCTCCGAAAATGGCGCAGAAAACCTCTGGTCCATGCCCCTTGAAGGCGGCAAAGCGGTGCGGCTCACCAATTTCTCCGGCGACCACATCTTCCGCTACGCCTGGTCAGATGACGGCAAGCAGATGGTTGTGGTCCGCGGCAATACATCGAGCGACGTGGTGTTGTTCAGCGCACAAAAATGAAGCGGCTGCGCAGTTAAACGCCGCCGAGTTCTCGCGCGTGGAAATCGATTTCTGAGCACTGCAGCGGGGGCTTGAAGGTCGTGATTCGGCTACAATGATGGTGCGCCGTTCCGGCGGCCGGTTTCCGCCCCGCCGTGTAGGCGACCGGTTTCCGCCTGTAAAACCCAGCTTTCGGAGTAAGCAGTTGCCCACCTCGCTTCACGCGGTCACAACGCTGCTGTTGCTGGCTTCGAGTAGCGGCCCGGTCCACTATTTCAAGACCCATTTCCTTAACAATCCATTTAAGGGCAAATACCAGCCCAACTGGTTCGATACTGCGCTGCTGGTCCCCTACTTTCTGGTGCTGCTGGTGCTGGCCTCTTACGGCATTCACCGCTACGTCATGGTTTACCTGTACTACCGTAACCGCAAGAAGGCGGTGACGGCGCCGGCCTCGCATTTTGCCGAACTGCCGCGCGTCACCGTGCAACTGCCGGTGTTCAACGAGCAGTTCGTGGTTGATCGCCTGGTTGACGCAGTTTGCCGGCTCGATTATCCGCGCGAGAAGCTGGAGATCCAGGTGCTTGACGATTCCACCGACGAAACCGTGGCCGTCTCGCGCGCCGCCGTGGAGCGCTATGCTGCGCTCGGTTACGACATCAGCCTGCACCACCGCACCAACCGCAGCGGCTTCAAGGCCGGCGCCCTGCAGGCCGGAATGAACGTGGCCAAAGGCGAGTTCATCGCCATCTTCGACGCCGATTTTGTTCCGCCGGAAGATTTTCTGCTGCGCGTCATCCACTACTTCAGCGATCCCACCATCGGCATGGTGCAGACGCGCTGGACGCACATCAACCGCCACTATTCGTTCCTGACCGAGGTGGAAAGCATCCTGCTTGATGGCCATTTCGTGCTCGAGCACGGCGCACGCTCGCGCACCGGCACATTCTTCAACTTCAACGGCACGGCGGGCATGTGGCGTCGTGCGGCGATTGAAGACGCCGGTGGCTGGCAGCATGACACGCTCACCGAAGACACCGACTTGAGCTACCGTGCGCAGTTGAATGGCTGGAAGTTCGTTTACCTGCCTGAGCTTGAGTGCCCGGCCGAGGTGCCGGTGGAGATGACTGCCTTCAAGACGCAGCAGGCGCGCTGGGCCAAGGGCCTGATTCAGACATCGATGAAAATCCTGCCGCGCGTCTTCCGCAGCGATGTGCCGCTCAGCGTGAAGATTGAAGCCTGGTATCACCTCACCGCCAACATCAGCTACCCGCTCATGATCGTGCTGGCGGTGCTGCTGCTGCCTGCGATGATCATCCGCTTCTACCAGGGCTGGTTCCAAATGCTCTACATTGACCTGCCCTTGTTCCTGGCCTCGACCTGCTCCATCTCCAGCTTTTATCTTGTCTCGCAGCGCGAGCTCTTCCCGAAAACCTGGGTGCGCACCTACAAATACCTGCCCTTCCTGATGGCGCTCGGAATCGGCCTGACCATCACGAATGCGAAAGCCGTAATTGAGGCGCTGGCCGGGAAGCAATCGGCCTTCGCGCGGACGCCCAAGTATCGCGTGGAGAGCAGGAGTGACAAGCCGCTCGC
This sequence comes from Terriglobia bacterium, assembly GCA_021323935.1. Taxonomy (GTDB): domain Bacteria; phylum Acidobacteriota; class Terriglobia; order Terriglobales; family Acidobacteriaceae; genus JAFAIN01. The sequence goes on from JAJPJZ010000135.1 coordinate 9,876, forward strand.
CAGGAAATATCGCCGCCGCCTCGGCTGGGTGCCGTGGGTTGAACTGATCGTTGGCGCTTATTTCGCCGCCACCATTGTTTACGCCATCCAGAACGAAAACTACTTCACGGTTCCGTTCCTCATGCTGTTTGTGCTGGGCTACTGGTATTGCGGCCTGATGTCGCTGCTGCAGGGCAGGTTTGAGAGGCTTCCAGGCGCGGGTGTCGATGCGCAATCGGCCAAGCCCTACGCGGTGGGAGTTTAGGATTTACCTGGGCTCGGCGCGCGTCAGCTTGTAACGCGCGAACCGCTTGTGGACGCCCTGCTTCACGTTATCGAGCGCCCACTCCCACGCCTCGGCCTTGGGGTCGTAGGTGAAGTCGTTCTCGAAATCCAGGTTCCCTTTGCTGTCGCGGAAGATGAACGCAATCTTGTTTTCCTGCGCTTCCGCAAAGCCCAGTTCTTCCTCGGCAGAGCCGCCAAACACGTCAACCCACAGGCACGAATATCGCTTCGCATCCGGGTTCCAGGTCAGGTAAATGACGGCCTCGTATTGCGGCTGGCCGTGGTCATTCTTTTCGCGTGAGACTTCGTGAACGCGCAAGTAATGGTGCTGCAGCGCCCATTCTGCGTCGATGTCGTGGGTGGTCGCGTTTCCCATGGTGTCCCCGCGCAATACCCATTTGCCGGCGAGATGATCGAGCAGCGGTGAGTTTACCGGCGGCGGGGTGGGCGCCTGCGCCATGCACAACAAGCTGGTCAGCAGCAGCGCAGTGCCGAGGGCGCGGGTTGCGGCCATGGCGCGAGAGCCTCGAGAAGCGGCCCGGAAGTCTGAACCGGGTCGGCTCATCAGAACGGAATATCCTCATCAGTGATGGTCGTGCTCTGGGCAAAATCCTGCTCGGGCGCGCGCTGATCCATGTGTTCGCCGCCGCGGTTGCCGCCGCCTGCAGCCGAAGCCCCGCGTGAGCGGTTGTAGCCGCCTCCGCCTTCCTCGCCGCCTTCGCCGCGCCCGCTCAGCAGCACCAGATCGTTGGCCACGATCTCAGTGCGATATTTTTTTTCGCCGGTCTGCTTGTCGTCCCAGGAATTGGTCCGGATGGCGCCTTCGATATATACTTTGCTGCCCTTTTTCAGGTATTCGCCGGCAATTTCGGCCAGCCGCTGCCAGGCCACGATGTTGTGCCACTCGGTGCGGTCCTGCCAGTTGCCGTCGCGGTCTTTGTATCGCTCCGTGGTCGCGAGCGAAAACTTGGCTACCGCGGTGCCTTGCGGCGTGTATTTGACTTCCGGATCTTTGCCTAAATTGCCAAGCAGGATCACCTTATTAACGCTTTTGGGCATGGGTGCGCTCCGGGAAACAGGGAAGTGTTCGGTGAGTTTATCAGAACGGGCAAAATCGCACATCCGCCGCCCGGGACTGCGGCACGCCGTGATGGCGAACGTCGTCTTCCGATAAAATTGAACGTTTTTTGCAGCCTAACCTGGAGGGGTCGATGCGTTCTGCTCGCCTGCTGTTGATCGTGGTTGTTGTCTTCCTGCTCACATGGGTGGCCGCCCAAACCGATCGCGGCGCCCGCAGCCGAACCAGCTCGGCGCAGGGCTCGAGCGGCGCAAAGCAAGCTGCCGTCCCTCCCAGCGCGAGCGCCATCAAGTCGTTCGACCTGAACGCGATGGATCGCTCAGCCAATCCCTGCCAGGATTTTTACCGGTATGCCTGCGGCGGCTGGGTCGCGTCGCATCCGGTGCCGCCCGATTTGGGCAGCTACGGGCGCTTCACCGAGCTGGCCGAGCAGAACCGCGAAATCCTGCATCGCATTCTTGAGCTGGCTGAGCGGCCTACGCCCGCGCGCAGCGCCATCATGCAGAAGATCGGTGATTTCTACGAATCCTGCATGAATGAAGATGCTGTGAACCGCGCCGGCGACCAGCCCATCCGCCCTGAACTGCAGCGCATTGCGCAGGTTTCAAACACGCCCGAGCTGATGCGCGAAATTGCGCATCTTCAAGGCCTCGGTGTGCCGGCGCTTTTTCGCTTCGGGCAAACCGCCGATTATCACGACGCGCGCATGACCATCGCGGCGCTTGACCAGGGCGGGCTTGGTCTCCCCAACCGCGATTACTACACCAAGAGCGATGCAAAGTCGGTAGAAACGCGTGACCGTTATGTGCAGCACATTGCCGCGATGCTGGCCCTGGCCGGCGAGGCGCAGGAGGGCGCCGCCGCGGCCGCGCATAACATCCTCGCAATTGAAACCAAGCTGGCGAATGCCTCGTTGGGTCCGGTGGAGCTGCGCAATCCCTCGAATCGCGATCATCCCATGACCCCGCAGGCGGTGGAGCAGTTGGCGCCCAAGCTCGAGTTCGCAGAATTTGTGCGCGAGGCGGGCTCGCCGGCCTTCACCAAGATCAACCTCAACAACCCGGAATTTGTGAAGCAGTTGAACGGGCTGCTTCAGGAAATTCCGATTGACCAATGGAAGCAATACCTGGAGTGGCACCTGCTGAACAGCACTGCGCCGTACCTGGCTGAGCCCTTCCAGGAAGAAAACTTCAAGTTTAATGAGAGCTACCTGGGCGGAGCGCAGCAGATGCAGCCGCGCTGGAAGCGTTGCGTGCGCACCACCGACCAGAACCTGGGTGAAGCCCTTGGCCAGCCCTACGTCGATGAAACCTTCGGCGTGGAAGGCAAGACGCGCACCCTTGAAATGGTGAAAGCGATCGAGCAGGCCATGGGCCAGGACCTGCAGCAGCTTCCCTGGATGACTGCCGCGACCAGGCAGGCCGCGGCTCAGAAGCTGGCGCTGGTCACCAACAAGATCGGCTTCCCTGACCACTGGCGCGACTACAGCACGGTCCGCATTGCCCGCGACGATTATGCGGGCAACGTGCTGCGCGCCCGGGCCTTTGAGCATCGCCGCAATCTCAGCAAGATCGGCAAGCCGGTGGATAAGGCGGAGTGGAGCATGTCGCCGCCCACGGTGAATGCGTATTACAGCTCGGCTGAAAACAACATCAATTTTCCCGCCGGCATTTTGCAGCCGCCGTTCTACAGCAACAAGGCCGATGACGCTGTGAACTTCGGCGCCGTCGGAGCCGTCATCGGTCATGAGCTGACCCACGGCTTCGATGACTCAGGCTCCCGCTTTGACGGCGAGGGCGACTTGCGCGACTGGTGGACGCAACAGGACGAGCAGGAGTTCCACAAGCGCACCGAATGCGTGGCTCACGAATACGATCAGTTTTCAGTCGATGATCTTCACGTGAACGGGCATCTCACGCTCGGGGAGAACACGGCCGATAACGGCGGGCTGCGAATCTCGATGCGCGCGCTGCACAACCGCGAGCAGCAGCTTGGCAAGAAGCCGCAAAAGCTTGACGGCTTTACTCCCGAGCAGCGATTTTTTATCGCCTACGCGCAGGTGTGGTGCGAGAACAAGACCCCGGCTGCGGCGCGGCGCCAGGTGCTTACTGACCCGCACTCCCCCGGCCGTTATCGCGTGCAGGGCCCGCTGCAGAACATGCCCGAATTCCAGCAGGCGTTCAGTTGCAAGGCCGGCGACAAGATGGTCAGCGCCGAGCCCTGCCGGGTGTGGTAGCGCGCTATTTGTTGTCGCCAAACAGCTCGTTCCATGAAGGATCGAGGCGCGTCCAGTGCTCGGCGTCAATCCAACTGGTTTCCATGGCGGAAACGTGCAGCATGCCGTGGCCGCGCGGGCACACAAATTCGGTTGCGCCAGAATCGAGCAGCAGGCGGCTTTGGTCGCCCACCATCACAGCCAGCCCGAGTTTGGAAAGGCAAACTCGGCAGCGATAGCGCTGATCGCGCAGCGACCAGAACATCGCCACCACGCCCAGCGCCACGCATAGCCAGATTGAAAGCGGCCACACCGTCGGGTCAATCGCCTGCTCCTCGGAGTGGCCGATGGCGCGCACCAGCTCGATTGCGGCAAGCGTGGTGGCCAGCAGCAGGATGCCGGTCTTGAACACGATGAATGCCCACCACTGTGCAACCAGCCTGGCGGCAGCGCCGCGAATAAAATCATGATAATGCCAATAGGCCGCCGCAATCGTGATCAGCAGGCCGGCAAACCAGGCGACGATGAACGGCGTCAGCGTCTGCCTCACCTGGCGCTGGATTGGCGTGATTACGACGTGGCCGGTCGGCGACTTGATAAAGCGCTCAATCAGGCTGTTCAGGTCGCTTTCCGCATCTCGCGCCGAGACTCCCGGCTTGAGCAGCATGACCGGCGCGGTCAGCCTCGCCACTTGGATTTCCGTGCGGAACGGCGCGGCGTCATGCAGGCTCTGATGGCCGGATGAAAGCATGACCGGCTGCGGCGGCATAATCATCCAGGCTTGGGCATCGCGCGTAACGAACCAGAAGCTCCTGGGCAGCACGCCCACAATCTTCCATTTGTACATGCCGAGCTGGAGTGTCCGGCCGATGATCGCCCGGTCGCCGTGGAGTTGGTTGCGCCAAAAATCGTAGCTCACGACCAGGCAATTGCCGCAATTGCTGCCGTTCGCCTCAGTCCCGCCGGCAGCCGAGGCCCTCTCGAATTCGTGGAACGTCTGGCCGAGTTGCGCGCCCACACCCAGAACATCGAAGAAATTTGCGCTCACCTGGCCGACCACCATTCCGGCATCGCGGCCGGGAAGTCGCGGCGAAAACGCGTACTCGGCAATGCCGTCGAGCGTGGTATTTTGCGATTGCCACACATTCACCCAGGTGTTCGGAACCGTGGAGCGAAACGAGCCCCAGAATGAGCCCACGTAGGCGCCGAGCCCCACGCGCGAAGCGTTGCCGTAAGGCAGCGCGAACACCAGCGAGCGCGTCACCGGCAGCAAGCCTGAGAGCAGCACCACGGCGAGCAGCACCACGACGCACCCGCAGAGCACAAGGCGCGGTGAGCGCAGCGCGCGGTCAGCGCGCTTGGCAGTTTCTTCCTGGCCGAAGCGCGTCCACAGCGCCTCGGTAAAGCAATGCCACGCCCACCGGTTGAGCTCGCGTTCACTGGTCGGGGCCGGGCGGTCACGCTCCTGCAGGAACAGCGCCCAATGCGTCAGGCGAGCTTTTCGCTCAGCGCGCCATTGCTGCCGCGCCGCCCGTGGAACCAGCAGACCTGCCGCCCACACCACCGGCCAGTAGCGGGTAAAAAGGCGTGGCTTGGCGGAAGAGGCCATCGGCTGCTCGGCTGATCTGACAATACGGCGAAGCGGAAATCATCGCCACAATTCACGCCACTCGCTCGCTCGGCGCCGGATCACCGCATAAGAAGATAGACACCTGCAGGCCTGTGGAAAGTTTCACTAAATGGCGTCAGTGCTGCCGAATCTGGATGCCGCCGTTCACCGTGTCCAGTTCCACTTCGGGGCCGCCGCCGTTGCCGATTTTTCCATCCAGGCGGCTGCCGGGGCCATAGCGGGCGCGCTCAATCGGCAGGTTGAAATCGCTGTGGATGCTGCCATTCAGGCTGTGCGCGCGAACTTCGGCATTTGAGTTTGAAGGAATGACCACGATGGCAGTGCCGTTCACCGAATGCACGCGCACGTGCCCTGAGGTGGGCAGCGCCGCGAAATCAGCCTCGGCGCGGCTGTTCACGGTGGTAACGTCGGCGCTGTTGGCCAGGCCGCTGGCCACCACTTCAGCGTTGACGGTTGAAGCGTGCACTTCACCCGTGATGCCCGAAATCTCAAGCGGGCTGTTTACCACGCTCGCCTTCAGCCGCACGCCTTTCGGCACCGTGATGGTGTACTCCACGCTGGCCGGATTGCTGTAGCCGCGGAACCAGGAATCGTGCTCAGGGTAGCGGGTGCGAAGCTCAAACTCGTTGGCTGAAGAATCCACTTCGATGCGCGCGTCGTCGAGCTTCTGCTTGGATTCCGCCCGCTTGGTCGCGTCCACCGTCACTTCGTTCTTGTCGGTGCCGGTAATGCGCACGCGGCCATTCACGTTTGAAATGTCCACCGTGCCATTCCCCGAAAGTGGGTAGGTGTGGTGGAACTCCTCGGTGAACCCCTGCGCGTGTGCGTAGGCGCTGAATGCCAGCGCCAGCAGGGCCCCCAGCAGCGCTCCCAGCCATGTGCTCAGCCGCTTCCTGGCCATTGCCCTCGTCTCCATGCCTCATAGACGGATACGAGGTCGCATTGTTACCAGTTCCCTGCAAATTGATAAAAATTTGCCTGGCGGATCAGCCGTTTATAGCGGATGCATCGATAGCCGCAAGTTCCTCAAGCTCAACTGGCGAGCCGTTGAATCGTCCTGGCGTTAAACGCGAAGAAGGCGCGATCGTCAGGGCACGCAATCACGATGTGGCGCAACGGCGCCGAAGGATTGGCCGCGGCGAACGCCTGGATCTCTCCCAGCATGATGTCAGCGCACTGTTCCACCGGAAAATCAGCTTCAGCCACTCCCATCGGGGGCATGGCCAGGCTTTCGATCCCGATAATGTGGGCTTGGTCGAGGGCGTTCAGCGTGGCTTCGCTGATGGTCCGGCCGGCGGTGAAGGTTCCGGCCTGCTGTTCGCGATTTAAATCGTCAGGCCGCAGGCCCACGACGGCAGCGAGAATTATGTAGCGAAACGGCAAAGCTGGCGTCTGCAGGTGCGTGGCTTCGCCCAGCGCAATGGGGCCGCGGCGCTGCGCTTCGGCATCGATCGCGGCACCGGCCTGCGCCTTCAGTTCGCCGCCCAGGGTGCCGGTCAGCATCAGCTCAGTGTTGGTGGGAACAACGATTGCCTGCACGTCGGCTTGATCAAGCAGCGCGCCCGGCCGAATCTCAAGTACCAGGTGAGACTTCATATTCAGTGTGACACGCGGCGCCGGAGAGTGGTTGGCCGGAGGCCGCAATCGAGCGCCTCAGGGCGGCACGACGGCAACTTTAAGGCGAGGGCCGTAGTACTTCGGTGTACCCCGAACGGTGACTATTCGCACGCTGTGCAATTCAAGCGGCTTATGCTAGGTGGCGTAGTAACCCGTCAGGGATGTGCCGAATCAAGCACTTCCGCCAGAATAACCGTGGGTTCTAAGTTAAAATCAGAGTAGACGCGCTCGTCTCTCTCTGGACAATAGAACCAGCAAGCAGTGGGTCTCGGTGCGCCAATCTGCCCCGGGCAGCCCGGAGAAGAAGCTTCTTCCATGTCATCAAATGGATTTCACTCTCCCTCGCGTTTCAGCAACTTGCGGTCGCTGTTCAGCATTTTTTCCAGCGACCTGGCCATTGATCTTGGCACCGCCAACACGCTGGTTTACGCGAAGGGCAAAGGCATCGTCGTCAACGAGCCTTCAATTATCGCGGTCAACAAGAACACCAACGAAGTTGAAGCCGTCGGCAAGGAAGCCAAAGAAATGCTGGGCCGCACGCCCGGCAACATTGTGGCGATTAAGCCCATGAAGGACGGCGTGATCGCCGACTTCCGCCACACTGAAAAAATGTTGAACTACTTTATTCAGAAGGCCCACAACCGCAAGATGCTGGTGCATCCCCGCATCGTGATCGGCGTGCCTTCTGAGATCACGCAGGTTGAAAAGCGCGCGGTCATGGATTCCGCCTATCGCGCCAAGGCCAGTGAAGTTCACCTGGTGGAGCAGGCGATGGTGGCCGCCATTGGCGCCGGGTTGCCCATCACCGAGCCCAGCGGAAACATGGTGGTCGATATTGGCGGCGGCACTACCGATATCGCGGTGATTTCGCTCAGCGGCATTGTGTATTCGCGCTCCGTGCGCATGGCCGGTAATCAGATGGATGAAGCCATCATGAATTACCTGAAGCGCAAGTACAACCTGCTGATCGGCGAGCGCACGGCCGAGCAGATCAAGATTGAAATCGGTTCAGCGTACCCGCTGGAAAAGCCGCTGACCATGGAGATCAAGGGCCGCAACCTGATTGAAGGCGTGCCCAAGAGCATCACGATTGATGACAGCGAAATTCGCGAGGCGCTGGGCGAGTGCGTGGCGACCATCATGAACGCCATTCGCGTTGCGCTCGAGCGCACGCCTCCCGAGTTGAGCGCCGACATCAGCGATCGCGGCATCGTGCTGACCGGCGGCGGCGCGCTGCTGAAGAATTTAGACAAGCGCATCCGCGAAGAAACCGGATTGCCGGTTTCAATCGCCGACGACCCGCTGGCCTCGGTGGTGCTGGGCACCGGCAAGATGCTGAGCGACTTCAAGCTGCTGCGCAAGATCTCGATCGAATAATTGATCGGCAGCACAAAGCAGCAAGATGGCTGACTGGCTTTTCTGGCTGAAGAAGTTGCCGGCCGGACAGCAGGTCAGCCATTTCTCGTTGCGGGATGCTGAATAACGAACTGAAGCGAAGCCGACAGGCGTAACAGGGACCATGGAATACATCGTCAGCCGATATCGCAACCTCACGATCCTGGGCGTGGTGCTGTTTGCCCAGGTCATCGGCCTGGCGGTGCAGGTGTACCGGCCCAGCCCGAATGGCGGCTCGGCTCGGCTCATTCGCGTGTGGGCGGCGGCTGCAATGACGCCGCTGGAGCGCGCCGTCGTCGGCATGCAGCAGGGGCTGAACTACACCTGGCACGATTACTTTTACCTGCGCGGCGTGCGCACTGAAAACGAAGGCCTGAGACTGCAGCTCGACCAACTGCGTATCCAGCAGGCCCGGTTGCGCGAAGATGCCGCCCAGGCGCATCGCCTGCAAGCCCTGCTCAATTTCAAGGAGCAGTTCGTGGCGCAGACCATTGCAGCCCAGGTCATCGGCACCGGCGGCAGCGAGCATTCGCGCATTGTCTATATCGATAAAGGCGCCGACGACGGCCTGCGCAGCGATATGGCCGTGGTGACGCCGGAAGGAATCGTCGGCAAGGTCATCCGCGCCGACAAGACCACCTCGCAGGTGCTGCTCATCAACGACGAGCAGGGCGGCGTGGGCGCATTACTGGAAAAATCGCGGCTGCAGGGCATCGTGCGCGGCACCCCCAGCGGCACTCTGATCCTGCACAACATCATGAACGACGAAAAAGTTGAGCAGGGCGAGATCGTAGTGGCTTCAGGCGGCGACCGCGTGTTCCCGAAAGGCATGCCCATCGGCCGCGTCAAGACGATCCGCAACGGGCCTGACGTGTTCTTCGATATCGAAATCGCGCCCGCGGCCGACCTGAATCGCCTTGAAGAAGTGCTGGTCGTGACCAAATTGCTCGATAAATCGCCCGACGTCGAAACTGCCGGGCCGATTCGCGCGGCTGACATGCTGGCCGAACGCTTGCCCAGCGTTCCACCCGCGCCGCCCGTCGGTCCTGACGGCAAGCCGTTGAACGGCGGCAGCACAGCCTCAGAGACAGCAGGGAAGCCCAAGCCCGCAACAACCAGTGGCGCTGGCGCTGGCGCTGGAGCTTCACCGAAGCCGGCCAGTTCCGCGCCCAAGGTAAAGCCTGCGGCGAAGCCAGCGAATCCCGCCACGGTGGGCGCAGCGCAAAATGGCAATTCCGGCGCTTCAACGAATTCAGCGGGCGCAGCAAAGCCGACAGGGAAGCCGGCGGTCCCGCTGCCGCTGCCGCAAGGCGCAGTGCAGAGCAGCCCACAAAAGACCAAGCAAGCGCCGCCCGCAGCCATGCCGCCAGGAGCAGTACGATGAGAGCGGCTGTTGCCCAAACCATGCGCGCTGACGAATCGGTCTATCGATTCAATGGATTCGTCACGGTCGGCGTGCCGCTGCTGGCAATTTTCCTTCGTGTCTTCCTGCCGATCCGCTTCCACTTTTTCTCCTGGTTTGAGCTGCCCCTGTTGGTGGTCATTTACTTTGCCATGGCGAGGCGCAACCAGGTTGCCGGGCTCATGACCGGCGCCATCATCGGCCTGGTGCAGGACAGCCTGACGCAGTTGCCCATCGGCATCTACGGGCTGGCCAACACCATCGTGGGCTACGGGGCATCTTCGTTGAGCGTGAAGATTGATACCGATAATCCCGGCTCGCGCGCGCTGATTACGTTTGGTTTTTACCTGCTGCACCAGTTCATCTACATCGCGGTGGCGCGCGGCATGGTTCGGCTTGACCTGCAATGGCAATGGCACCGCGTGCTGCTGATCGGCCTGGTGAATGCCGCACTGGCAATCGTGCTGTTTTCAGTGCTGGATCGGTTTAGAGAGAAGATGTAGCGGCTGGGCAATGTGCGAAGCCGCCGCGGCCAGGCGGAATCGTTGAATTACCGCAGGAATCTAAAAGAGAGTAGCTGAAAAGCAGGGCCCCGGGGCGGCTGGAAGTTCAAAAGATGGATCGCGACGACAAAGTTCCGCAATACAAGCTCACGGTGGTGCAGTACGCGCTCCTCGTCGTCGTGCTGGTGCTGGGCTACGGAATGTGGCGCCTGCAGGTGCTGCACAGCGACACCTTCGAATCGCTGGCCGAGCACAATCGCGTGCGCGAAGTGCCCATCCTGGCGCCGCGCGGCAAGATCCTGGACCGCGAAGGCCGCATTATCGTCGATAACTACCCGTCGTTTTCCGTCCTGCTGCTGCGCGACCAGAAGCGCGACCTGAACGCCGATGCTGCCCTGATCGCCGAAGGCCTGAGCCTGAGCCCTGACGAAGTTCGCACTCGCATTCGCAAGGCCGCGGCCAGCAATGCCGCCGATTCCCAGCCCATCGTTTTAAAAGATGACATTACGCCCAACGAGCTGGCGTTCGTTGAAGCCCACAAAGTCGAGCTGCCGGAATTGGAAACCATCATGGTGCATCGCCGCCTGTATCCCAAGGGCGGGTTCATGGCTCACCTGATTGGCTACGTGGGCGAAGTCAGCGAAGACATGCTCAATCAGCCGCAGTATGAGCTCTACGAGCCGGGCATGATCGTGGGCAAATCGGGGGTTGAAAAATATTACAACGACCTGCTGATGGGCAAAGACGGGCAGCGGCGCGTGGAAGTGGACAGCCGCGGTCGCGAAGTCCGCCGCCTGAGCGATACGCCGGCGGTTCCCGGCCGGCCGCTCAAGCTCACCGTCGATCTCGATATCCAGATTGCAGCCGAGCAGGCGCTGGGTGATAAAGAAGGCGCCATCGTGGCCATGGACCCGCACAGCGGTGAAATCCTGGCCATGGTGAGCCGCCCGACCTTCGATCCCAATGCCTTTGCCGTAAAGATCTCGCGCACCGATTGGAACAAGCTGGTCACCGACCCCGGCAAGCCGCTGCTGAACAAGGCCATCCAGGCGCAACTGGCGCCCGGCTCAACGTTCAAGATCATCATGAGCATGGCCGGACTGCAGGAAGGCATTGCGCAGAACATGAAGGTGAACTGCCCCGGCGGCGCAACCTTCTACGGGCGTTACTACCGCTGCTGGGTTTCGTTTCTGCACCAGACGCACGGCGTGGTCGATATCAGCAAGGCGATTTATCAATCGTGTGACACGTTTTTCTATACGCTCGCCGAACGGCTTGGGATCGCCAAGATTGCCTACTATGGCTCGCAGCTTGGGCTCGGCCGCAAGACCGGAATCGACTTAGACGATGAAGCCACCGGCGTGATGCCTTCAGAAGAATGGAAGATCAGGAACTTCAAGCAGAAGTGGACCGGCGGCGAAACCATCAACGTGGGCATTGGCCAGGGAGCGGTGAACGTTACGCCCATCCAGTTGACCCGCGCCATCGCTGCGGTTTCTACGGACGGCAACCTGGTGAGGCCGCACGTCGCCATGTTTGAAGAATTGCCTTCAGACCTGAGGAAGGCCGCGCTCGACCAGACGCACACGACGCGCGTTGACCTTGATCCCAAGAACTGGGAGATCATCACCGACGCCATGGCGCTGGTGCCGACGGCAGTGGGCACCTCCGGCAGCGCGCACATCGATAACGTTGATTTTGCCGGCAAGACGGGCAGCGCGCAGGTGGTCTCAATCGCGACCCGCGAAAAATTCAAGAACCGTGCTGACCTGGCGCAGAACGGCTGGTTTGTGGGCTTTACCCCGCGGCGCAATCCTGACGTGGTGGTGGGCGTGCTGTTCCAGGGCGGCGAGCACGGCAAGCTGGCCGCGCGGCTGGCGGCGCAGGTGATTAAGGCCTACGTCGACAAGCAGCGCCGGCATGAAATCGAAATGCGGCGGGCTGAAGCTAATGGGGGCGCGGTGCCCACGCTGGCAACGATTCAGGACAAGTATTCGCCGCCGCCCAAGCAGGGCACGCCGAAAGCTGCTACGGCCAGCGATGTAGCCGGCAATCGTGCTGGCGACGTGGATTTCATGGGCGTCTGGCACGACAGCTCAGCCGATGAGCATCAACTGGCAGGCGGCAAGTTCAAGGCGCGGGCAAGCATCGCGCCGGCCCAGCCGGCCAAGGCTGCTCCGGGAATGCCGTAGCCGGTTGGAGCTGATTGAGTTCAAGTTCGGCAAGGCGGGTATCGGCTGGAAAACGAGTTCGCATAAAGCATGGCAAAGAACATTTCATTTAAAGATTTTGATTGGGTGCTGCTGGCGCTCTGCCTGCTCATCTGCGCGCTGGGCACGATGGAGATTTACAGCGCCACCATCAATGCGCCCAAGTTCGCCGAGTCGCACCTGCACATCAAGCAGCTCTACTGGATTGTCGCCGGCCTCACGCTGATGTTCTTCGTCAGCCTGATTAATTACGAAGTGCTGCTCGACAATGCTCCGTGGTTTTACCTGGCGTCGATTTTTTCATTGATGGCGGTGCTGCTGTTCGGCCGCAAGGTGCTGGGCGCGCGCCGCTGGATCGCCTTCCCCGGGTTTCACTTCCAGCCCTCAGAATGGGTGAAGCTCATCCTGGTGCTGGCCATTGCCCGCTTCTTCATGGATGTGCGCAACCGCGAGCTCTCACTGGGCGAGTTGATCAAGGCAGGGTTGATTGTCCTGGTTCCTTTCGCGCTGGTGATGAAACAGCCGGACATGGGCACGGCCCTCACCTACCTGCCGCCGCTGCTCATGGGGCTGTTCCTCGGCGGCATGAAAATGCGCCACGCGCTGGTGATTGTGCTGCTGGTGGGGCTGGTTACGCCCATCGCCTACAAGCACATGAAACCCTACCAGCAGCAACGGCTTACGAGCTTTCTGCACCCTGAAGAAGACTCCCAGGGCAGCGGCTACCAGGTGGAACAGGCCAAAATTGCCGTGGGCGCCGGCGGCATTTGGGGCCGCGGGCTGACCAAGGGCACGCAGACGCAGGGCAGTTTCATTCCCGAACCGCACAACGACTTCATTATGGCGGCCTTTGCCGAGGAACACGGTTTTGTGGGTGCAGTCGTCTTGCTACTGCTATACTTTTTGGTGCTGATGCGTTTGATCCACAACGCTCAAACGGCGCCTGATCGCGCCGGAGCGTTTGTGGTGATGGGGATCGTTGCCGTACTGGCGTTTCACATCCTGATCAATGTCGGCATGGTGGTTGGTTTTATGCCGGTCACCGGTATTCCCTTGCCGCTCATGAGTTATGGCGGCTCGTCGGTTCTGTTCATGTTCCTGGCGCTCGGCATTGTGAACAACATCCGGATGCGCCGCTTTGTGAACTGAACCTCGAAAGTTTGCGTCGCAGGGCGCGAAGAAGCACCCTGTGGGTTGAGCCCGCAGGCGATTGAAAAAAGTTTGCCGGCCCGAGGAGATGGCCGGAGGGAAGATACAAGAAGAATGAAATCACCGGCTTGGCGGATTGCCGGCCGGTGGCGAGGCTGCTCATGGCCTGAACGGCGGAGCAGCCAATGCGGATGCGCCCGAGGTGGGTAACGGCCCCCGAATTGTGTGTGGCCACAAACCTGAACGGCGCGCGGCAGGTGCAAGATTTCTAAATCCGGGTTTCAGCCGACGCGGTCTTCGCAATGTGCGTTTGCATGGGTTGCGTGGACCCCGGCCAGGCAAAATCTCAGATCTCATCGCTGCGGCGCGGCGGCCTCGAAGTTCCGGCTGCCGTGGTTGACGTGTTCAAGCCCGTCTTGAGCACGCAGCGTTGAGCTTGCGCTTCTTCTCATCCCTCCTGCTTGTCCTCCTTTACAGGCGCGCCGCGCTTTTGCGGTGTGGCTTGCCGGCCTGAAGGAGAGTCAATGAGCAAGGAATTATTTGTCTCGTCAACCCCGCACGAGACCAAGCTGGCCATTGTTGAAGAAGACCAGCTCACTGAAATTTACTTTGAACGCGAAAACGAATACACCCTGGCCGGGTCAATCTACAAAGGCCGGGTAACGCGCGTCCTGCCGGGAATGCAATCCGCATTCGTGGATATTGGTCTCGAACGCGACGCCTTTCTTTACGTCAGCGATTTCATGGAGGAGCAGGACTCCGAAGAGGAAGTTGAAGCCGCGCCTGCAGGCCAATCCGGGCGAGGCGAGCGCCAGGAGCGCGACCGGCAGGACCGCGGTCAGCGCCAGGAGCGTTACCGGCCGGCGCCGCAGCGCGAGGAAGTTCCGCAGGCGCGTGAAGCGGAGCCGCAGCAGCCGACGGCCATCTTTGAAGGCGGCGACGATTTTGAAGCCGGCGCGGCTGACCAGGCCGGCGACCTTGAAGGGGACTTCGAAGGCGAAGAAGCTGAAGGCGCAGAAGGACAGCCCCAGGGCGAGGAAGCTGGCGCCGATGAAGGGGATGGCGTTCGCCGGTGGCGGGGACGCCGCCGTCGCGGCCGTCGCCGCCCGCGCGGTCCTGAGGAGCAGCGCAGCGAAGGCGAGAGCGCAGCGCAGCCTTCGGCGCCGGCAGCGCCGATGACTCCTGCCGCTCCTGCCCCGGAATATCAGCCTGTGATTCTGCCGGGCGAATCGATTGCCAAGTTTTCGCGCCCTTCCGCTGAAGCGACGGAGCCGCACGCCGCTGCTGAGTCCGAGCACCCGCAGGCGCGTCCTTCTGTGCCGGAGCGCCGCGATTTTCGTGACCGTGATCGTGATCGCGGACGCGGCCGGGAGCGCGGCGGCTGGCGCCGTGACCGCGAGCGCGAGCCGCGCCGCGAACCTCGTGATGAAGCTTACGCTGCGCCGCCCGCCGGTTACGTTCCCATCGTCCTGCCGGGTGAGTCCATCGCCAAGTATCGCGGGGCGCCGGGCGAGCCACAGGCCAGTTCTTGGCTCGAGCGCCAACAGGCTGAGAACGCTACTGCCACGCGCGAGGCTGCCGCGTCCGAGATCGACCGTCACGGCGAGAGCGCCGGCTCGCACGCTTCTGAGGCAGCCGGCAACGGGCCGGAGCGCCGCTACGAAAGTATGAACGTGGCATCTGTGTTCGCCGGCGAAGAGAGCACGACGCACTCTGCGGCAGACGAGCACGAGGTCGAAAGCGAGTTTCGCCCGGCATTGCGGTCTGAAGAACACGCCCCTCAGCAGAGTGAACGCGACTTCCGCACCGGCTCGCAATTCGAAGAGCGCAGCTCTTATGAGCCCACACGCAACGACGACGCTGGCGAGGCCATGCCTGGATCGGCAGCGCCGGCACACTCCGCCCACGGTGGAGCTGACGTAGAAGCCGACGCGAGCGCAGAGAGCATGACTGACGCGGCGCAGTCTCGGGAAGAGAGCGGGCCGCACCAGTTTGCACCCGGCGCCGGCCACCTGGAAGAGGAAACCATCGAGGAGGAAGAGGCTGAGCCTCTCGCGCTCGACGACGACCTGGATGACGACGAGTTCGAAGAACTTGAAGAACAGATCATGGAGCGCGTGGCCGAGCGCGCCGGAGAAGTAGCCGCCGGCCTGCAGTTGACCGACGCCGTGGAAGAACGCGTGATCGATCGCCGCGCCGAGCAGGGCTATGAAGGCGTGGAAGCTGACGCGCAGCCTGCCGAGGTCGAAAGCGAATTTGCCGACGAGCCCGAAGGCGAAGACGACGGCGAAGACGACGGCGAAGAAGACCAGCCGCAGATGAATGGGCGCGCCGAAGTGCGCGCGCCGGCGTCCACGGCCGGGTTCCAGCAGCGGGCGGGCCGGCCATCGTTCGATCGCCGGCGCGACAACCGCAACCGGCGCGGCGGACCTCGCCGCCCGATGCGGCGCCACGAACCGCGGCAGTTGCCCCAGATCAGCGACCTCTTAAAGGAAGGCCAGGAAATCCTGGTGCAGATTGCGAAGGAGCCGATAGCAAAAAAAGGCGCTCGCATCACCAGTCACATCGCGCTTCCGGGCCGCTTCCTGGTTTACATGCCGACGGTCGATCACATTGGCGTCTCCCGCAAAATCTCGTCGGAAGAAGAGCGGCAACGCCTCAAGCGCATCGTGATCAGCGAGCGTGAGAACGGGCATGGCGGCTTCATCGTTCGCACCGCGGCCGACCGCGCCGACGAAAAAGAGCTCCGCGCCGACATTCAATTTTTGAAAAGCTTGTGGCACGAAATCCGCGACCGCGCGCAGAACGCAAAGCCGCCGGCGCTGATTTATCACGACCTCAACCTGGTGGAACGGATCCTGCGCGACCAGGTGAACCAGAACTTTTCTACGATCTGGGTCGATACCGAGCCTGAATACGAGCGCATCGTGCGCTTCGTCAACCGCTTCCAACCTAACCTGGTGAAGCGCGTCAAGCTGTACACCAAGGAGACGCCGCTGTTTGAGCAGTTCAGCATCCAGGATGAGATCAACAAGGCGCTCAAGTCGAAAGTGTGGCTGAAATCGGGCGGCTACATCGTCATTAACCAGACGGAAGCGCTGGTGGCCATCGACGTAAACACCGGCAAGTATGTGGGCAAGACAGCGCGCCTCGAAGACACCATCGTGAAGACCAACGTGGATGCCATCAAGGAAATTGTGCGGCAAATCCGGCTGCGCGACCTTGGAGGCATCATCGTCATCGATTTCATCGACATGGATGAGCGCCGCAACCGCCAGCGCGTCATGCAGGCGCTCGAAGAGGCTTTGCACCAGGACCGCGCGCCTTCAAAGGTGCTGCAGTTCAACGATTTTGGCCTGGTTGCGATCACCAGAAAACGGGTCAAGCAATCGCTCGAGCGCACGCTGGGCACGCCCTGTCCTTATTGCTCAGCCACGGGATTGGTCAAATCGGTGACTACGGTGTGCAACGAGATCTGGGTCGAGATGCGGAAGATGTTGCGGCACTTCGAAAAAGCCGACGTCCTGCTGCGGGTGAACCCGGAAGTAGGCAAGGCGTTGAAGCAGAACAACGGCCGCTGGATCCAGGAGCTCGAGGAACTCACCGGCCGCAACCTCATCGTGAAAAGCGACCCCACGCTGCACCAGGAACAATTCGATATCACCTAGCGATCAGCAGCACGCGGCGACGCGTGCTGCTCGATCATCTTGCCCTCGCCTGTTCGCGCCATATTGCGCCGCATATTTTCTGCTGCAACGGTGGGAAGCTGTGAGGGCGTCTATTTCAACTGGCAACGTAAGTACCTTTGAGCATATCTAAGTTGGAGTTCCGCAGGCATTACGCATACGCGTTGCAGCCTTACCGCGCAGAATGAGCATTCCTTTGCAGGACATTGCCGCTGAGCAGTCACTCCATGGTGCGCCGAAAAGCGCGAGTGCCGGGCCGCCGCGGTTTTCAGATCGTGAATGGCTGGCGCAGCGCGTCGGCGAGCTTGGCGAATGGTTCCACAACCTTGACCTGAATGGCGTTGCCACCGCCCCTAATCATTTCCTGGGTGATTTCCCCAACGTCAAGTGGAAGCACATTGAGCCTGCCATTCCTCGCGACCTGACCGGCGCCGTGGTGCTCGATATCGGGTGCAATGGCGGCTTTTATTCCATTGAGATGAAGCGCCGCGGCGCCGAGCGCGTGGTCGGCATCGACGTGGACGACCGCTATCTCGGCCAGGCCCGCTTCGCAGCGCAGGCCCTGGGGCTGGAGATCGAATTTCAAAAGCGCTCAGTGTATGAAGTCGATTCGATTCCCGGCCAGTTCGATTACGTGCTGTTCATGGGCGTGCTGTACCACCTGCGATATCCGCTCTACGCGCTCGATAAGGTTGTGCAGAAAGTTGCGGGCAAGCTGGTCTTCCAAACCATGATTCGCGGCTCGGAGGACGTGCGGCAGTGGGAAGACAATTATCATTTCTGGGAGAAGAAGATCTTTGAGGATGCGCGATTTCCCTGCGCCTACTTCATCGAGCATCGCTACGCCAACGATCCCACCAACTGGTGGGTGCCGAACCGCGCGGCTGCCGAAGCCATGCTGCGCAGCTCAGGCATGAAGATTGTCGAGCATCCCGAGGCGGAGACGTGGATTTGCGTGCCTGAACGAGTCCAGCGCGACGGCCATTTCATTCAGGAGTTAGAGCTTAACGGCACGCTCTGAGTGCCAGGAGGATTCTGCAAGATGGTGGAAGCGGTCATGATCTGGAATGAGCCCAACAACCTGTCGCATTGGGATTTCCACATTGACCGCGACTGGAAGATCTTTGCCGAGATGGTGGTGGCGTCGGCCGGCGCCATCCGCCGCATCAATCCTGAGGTCAAGATTGCGCTGGGCGGCATTTCGCCCATCGACCCGAACTTTATCCAGTTGCTGGGTTCTTACGGCGTGCTCGACGCGGTTGACGTAGTGGCGGTGCACGGCTTCCCGCTCGATTGGAACCACTGGAGCATCCACGAATGGCCCGGCAAGGTCGAGGAGATTCGCGCCGTCACCCGGCTGCCGATCTGGGTTTCTGAGGCCGGCGCTTCTTCGTTCGGCGCAGAAGAAGTGCAGGCATTCGGGCTTGAAAAAACGGCGGAATACCTGCTGCCCGCTGTCGATCGTGTGTTCTGGTACAGCCTGCTCGATCTGCCCGCCACCTGGACCGCGACCACGCGCCACAAAGAGTCGGAAGGCAGCGCCTACTACCGCCATTACTACATGGGCCTGGTGCGCGAAGACGGCACGCCGAAGCTGGCCTCGTCGCGCTTTGTTCCCGAACTCGGCATCTGCCAGTGGTTCCACTTCGAAGATCCGCGCCTTGATACCGCCCTGCAGTGGCTTCGCCGCCTGAATGTCCGTTATCTGCGCACCGGCATCAGTTGGGCTGACTGGTTTCGCCCGAACTCGCACCGCTGGTTCGACCGGCAAATGCAGGCGCTGGAAGCTTACGAAACCACGCTGACCCTGTGTTTCACGCCTGAGCACATGGGCTTGGCGCCGCACTACACCAGCCCTCCGCGCGACGTAAACGATTTTGTTGAGTTCAGCACCTGGGCAGTGGAGCGCTACGTTCCGCGCCGCACCCCCGCGCCTCGGCGCGAAGTGCGCGAGCTGAGTTCAAATGAGGTGAAATCGCCTGTAGGAGCCGCGCAATGAGCTCCGGCAGCGCCATGCAGTCATGGCAGAAGCGGCAATCTGAAACCAGACCTCAGGACCGGTTTCGGTCGGTGTTGATTTTCGGCGGCGCAGGCTTCATCGGCTCGAACTGGGCGCACTGGCTGCTGGAACGAACTGAGGCCAAGGTCCACGTTTTCGATAATCTCTCGCGTAAGGGCGTTCGCCACAATCTGGAAACTTTGCAGCGCGCTGCCGGCGGATCCGGCAGGCTGCAAATCACGGTCGGCGACGTGCGCGATCGCACCAAGGTTGAGCACGCTGTGCGCTCTGCGACAGAGATCTACCAGTTCGCCGCCCAGGTCGCGGTCACTACCAGCGTGGCCGACCCGCGCTTCGATTTTGACGTCAACCTGCAGGGCACGTTCAACGTGCTGGAAGCTGCGCGTAAGAGCGGCAACCGCCCCCTGGTGCTGTTTACTTCGACCAATAAGGTTTACGGCGACCTTTCCGCTCACCGCATCATCGAGAGCCCGTCGCGCTACAGCTTTGCG
>JAJPJZ010000114.1 GCA_021323935.1 Terriglobia bacterium
AACCCAGCGGTCAAGGATTTTCTTCGCTCTCGATGATTTTTTACAGGATCGTGACAAACTGTTCGTTTTCAGGAATATAGACACTGGGTTCGACTCGCGATAGGCCCCCGGGGCTCCAGATTTTGGTGCCGCGGCAGGTTCACCTGCGGCTTTTGTGGCCGAGCGCCATGATTTCAGTGAAGTCGGGCGAGGCAAGTGTGCACTCGGCGAGGTACTTACTCCAATCGCGCGGTCGCGGCGACAGAATGACATCGTCGCGGTGCTTGCGGATATAGACTTCGCCGCCCCTGGATTGAAAATCCTTCGGCAGGCGGACCGCCTGGCTGCGGTTGTTCATGAAGATCTTTGCCGTGCGGCGGCTGCCTGGTTTGCTTCGGCATATACATCAGTATGTGAGAGCGAACGCCCGCGGCAAGGCGTTTTTACTTCTTGCGCAGGCCGAGGGTGCCGGCGTCGAAGCTGCGCTTATCGAGGCGCTGCAGCGATTTCGCCATCCAGGGCTTCAGCAGCGGAGTATGCGGGATGTGGCAGAGGTGTTCGGCGATGAACCAGACACTTTTTTCCGCGGTCATCCAGTTGAGCTTGTCGAAGCGGCTGAGGTCAACCGGCTGTGAATAGGCGCGCAGGGTGCGCTCGCCGCGCAGGTTGAAATAGACGTCAAAGTAGCTCATGGCGAGTTCGCGCAGGTTGCGGAACACCGGATCGCGCCAGCGGCATCCGGTGTAGTTGGATTTGGCGATTGCGCCCCAGTGTCCGCGCACTTGGTAAATGGCGACAACGTGGTCGGTGTCGCGGTCGGCCTCAAGATCAAAGATGAGCGGCGGGAAGCCGAGGACGCGCAGCGCGGCGGCGCCGAAGATGGCGCCCTCCAGGCAGTGCGCCGTTTGCTCGCGCATGACCAGGCGCGGCGACCATGAGGTAGCGGCGAGGTGATAGGGAACGCGGTCAATGAATCGCTGGATGCCGGCCGGGGTCTTGAGCGAGCGCAGGAAGCGGAGTTCGGCGGGCGTGAATCCGAAGGTGCTCACGAAAGCCAAAGTAAATGGAAAGATGCGAATTCAAAAAGCAAATTTGCGGCGCAGGGCGAAGCGAGCCCGGCGGGCGCGGGCGAGACGCCCGGCCCCACACGATGCAAATGTCGTCTTGAACCCCGCGCGCTGTCATCGCCGCGCAGCGGTCAGTAAACCTTGCCGTCGGGTTTAGAAGATTTCAGCGCCCCATTCGAGGCGGTGAGGGTGTAGTGCTCGCCCTGTGTTGCCTTCCACGATTTCCAATCAATCTCGCTCCCGACAGCGACGTGCAGCACGTTGACCGTGGCGTCGAGCGCCTTGCCGGCGGCAACCGTCCTGGGCGGCGGTCCGAAGCTGAGCAGGTAAGCGCCTTCGCCTTCACCTACAACTTTGGCGTGGCCATCGGGCTCGAGCAGCACGACGGAACGCTCGTCAATGCCGATGCCGCGGATGCTGTGGTCGCCCTCGCTGTAAATTCGCGAGACGAACGCGACCAGCCGGCCCATGCGGTCGCGCTTGGCGAAGTGGCTATCGGTGATGACGTGCTGCAGCAGCGGGAACTGAAGGAAGTTGTGCTCGATGGTGACGCGCTCGTGGAACGGGTTGGCCAGCGCGTCGGCGGATTGAACGGTGTCGTTCATGGCGGAGTAGGCGTAGGCGCCGAGCACGGCCAGGCCGGCGCTGGTGCCGCCGACGGGCACGCCGCGCGCAGCGGCCGCGTTGACGAGTTCGGTGAGGGCCGTGTCGCGCCAGAACTTCACGTAATTGGATTGATCGCCGCCGGAGATAAAGATGGCTTCGGCGTGCTGCAGCGCGTTGCGAGTGACGGCGCCGTTCGCCGCCTCGCGCGAATGGATGATCAGGGTCGCAACGGAGTTGAGCTCAGGGCAAAGCTTTTGCAGGTAAGGATCGTACGCATCGGTGCCGGTGGCGCGCAGGATGAGGAAGTCGCCGCCATTGGCCTTGCGGCAGAGCCATTGGAAGGCGGCATCCTGGTCTTTGCCGCCGCCGAACAGGCCGATGCCAGGTTGCGGGTTGCGCACAACGTCGGATTGATTGCCGGCACGAATGTATTGCGGCTGGAGGTCGCTTTGCGCGAAGGCACAGGTCGAGAGCAGCAAGAGCACGAAGGCGACACGCATGCAGAGAACATAAATGGAAATGCAATGGGGAGAAAGAGGCCGGGGCGAGATCGGGCGCGAACGCCGGCCCGGGCAAGACGCCCGCCCCCACAAGAAACCAGAATCAGCGATTGAAAATTTCACTCAGCTCGGCGGGCGAGTGCACCAGCACATCTGGCGGTGCCCCTTCGAGCGAATGCGGAGCAAAGCCGTAAGTCACGCCGAGCGTCCACAGGCCGGCGTTGCGTCCGGTCAGGACGTCGACGTCAGAATCGCCGACGATGACGGTTTCGTGCGGATGCGCCACCGATTCCTGGAGCAATGCGCGCGCCCCCTGCGGATCAGGTTTCTTTGTGGGGAAGCTGTTGCCGCCATACACCTGCACAAAAAACTGACTGAGGCCGAGCGCCTCGACGATCTGGCGCGAAGGTACCACCGGCTTGTTAGTGAGCACGGCCATGCGCCGCCCCTGCGCGGCGATGGCGGTGAGCGCCTCGCGAATGCCGGCGTACACATATGTGTGATCGAGCTTGTGCTCGCGGTAGTAATCGAGAAAGAAGCGCAGCGCGCCGTGAAAGTAGGCGCCGTCATCGGGGTCTCCCAGGGCGCGGCGGACCAGCATGGGCGCGCCGTCGCCGACGTAGCTGGCGATCACCTCCGCGGGCAGCAGCGGCCGGCCGAGGTGCTGAAGCATGGCGTTGACGGAGTTGACCAGGTCCTGGCGCGAATCAATCAGCGTGCCGTCGAGGTCGAAGATCAGCAGCTTGAGGCGGTCGATAGGAATAGGGCCGGCAGAGGCGAGCATGGCAACCAACGATTGTAGTTGCTTCCGAGCGGGTTAAGGCCGCACGCGGCAGCGCGCATGCCGGCCCGGGGCAGAGACGCTAAAAGCCGCGCCCAG
>JAJPJZ010000182.1 GCA_021323935.1 Terriglobia bacterium
ACCAGCAGCATGAGGCAAAGCGAAATCTGCAATGCAATCACCGCCTGCGCGATGCGCGCACCGCTGCGCGTCGCCGATGAAGCCGCCGCCGAGGTCTTCAGCGCCAGCGCCGAGGAAACCCGCACTGCACTGCGCAGCGGCGCCAGGCCGAAGACCAGCGCGGCGATGCAGCAGATGGCGAGCGAAAAAAGCAGCACCCGCGAATCAGGCGCCAGGCTTACTTCAATTTCTGACCACGCCGCCAGGGCGCGTGTGCCCACGTTGGCGAACACCCAGCCCAGCGCGCCGCCGGCCACCACCAGCAGCAGGCTTTCAGCAAAAAGCTGGCGAAACATGCTGGCGGTCCCCGCGCCGAGCGCCATGCGCAGGCTGAATTCCCGTTGCCGCGCCGCGTTGCGCGCTACCAGCATCATGGCCACGTTGGCGCAGGCAATCACCAGCACCAGGACGACCATCGCCAGCAGTATGACCAGCGGCTTGAGGTCCTGGTTCTGCCCTTCGATGCCGCGCACCTGCGTGAGGTGCAGCGCGGTTTGGCGGTCGCCCGCTTTAGGCTGGCCCAGCGCTCCATACACGGTTTGCTGGTAAACGGGATTGAGCTGTGCTTCCGCGCGCTTCAGGCTTATGCCCGGCTTGAGCCGGCCG
This sequence comes from Terriglobia bacterium, assembly GCA_021323935.1. GTDB lineage: Bacteria > Acidobacteriota > Terriglobia > Terriglobales > Acidobacteriaceae > JAFAIN01. The sequence goes on from JAJPJZ010000182.1 coordinate 646, forward strand.
ATCTGCATGAGATAAAACCAACGCGGGTTGCCGTATGGTAATGAGAAGGTATCGTCAGCCGGCGCGCCCCACGGCTTGATCAGCGGATTGGACTGCAGCGGAATCCAGAAGTCCGTCGCCTTGTCGCGCTCGAGACCAATAAACTCAGGCGCGGCGACACCCACGATCGTGAAGGGTACGCCTTTCACGTAGAGCGGCTGGTTGAGCACTGAAGGATTGCGCGCAAACCGGCGCGTCCAGAATCCATAGCTCAGCACTGCGCTCTGAGCGTGCTGCTGCTCATCTTGCAGTGTGAAGCCGTGGCCGCGGATGATCTGCACGCCTAATCCGGAAAAGAAGTTGCCGCTCACCTCATCGCCTGAGGCTTCTTCAGTCTCGGCGCCAAAGCGAATTGAGGTTTTGCCGGCGGCGCCGCCGATGGGAACGAACGCCACCAGGTCGCTGAGCACGCCTGACTGGGTGCGCAATGCCTCGAAGGCGTTCTCGGGCAGCGAGGTGTCGTCGTAGCCGGTCTGCCCGGAGTTTGAGGGCTGCTCGGTGTAGTGCAGCAACACCAGTTGCTGCGGGTTCGGCACCGGCAGGTAGCGCAGCACCACTGCATTCATTACGCTGAAAACAGCGGTGTTGGCGCCAATTCCGAGCGCCAGCGTAAGAATGGCAACCAGGGCGAACAGCGGCGACTTCAGCAGTTGCCGCCCGGCCAGGCGCAGCTCTCGGAGCGAGGTGATGATCAGGTCAGAAGGTTGCAAGGCGACCTCCGAACGCAAGTACCGTGCAATTGCAATTCCCACTCTGCGGCGCCTAAGCGCTACTCTATGAAGGGAATAGGAGCGGCGAATGAGGGCTTGCGTCCGCAATTGGGACGCTCCGTCCGGTTCTGAACACCTGGCTGCGACCAGCAAGCGCCGGGGCGCGGTACCGGACCGAGTATGGCGGGCGGCAAGGTTGTGATAATTTTATGGGAGCGATGAAAGCTTCCCGCCGAATGCGCCTCCCTCGCGCGCTGTGAACTGCGCCTCCGCCGCGGGCGGAGGCCTTCTGAAACCAGCAGCACCACCCGTTAGAATAAGAACATTCAATGCCTGATTTTCTTCAAACCGCGCGCCAGCGCGTCATCGTGTATGACGGCGCGATGGGCACCAACATTCAGCGCCGCAATCCCACGCTTGACGATTATTGGGGCAAGGAAAACTGCAGTGAAGTGCTGGTGCTGAGCCGGCCCGACATCATCAGCGACATTCACGCCAGCTTCCTCAGCGTGGGCTGCGACGTCATCGAGACAAACACATTCGGGGGGGCCAGGATCGTGCTGGCCGAATTCGGCCTCCAGGACCGGGTGGAGGAGATCAACCGTGCCGCGGTAAAGCTGGCGCGCGACGTGGCGGCGCAATTCTCCACCCCTGAGAAGCCGCGTTTTGTCGCCGGCTCGGTCGGGCCGACCACCAAATCGATTTCGCTCGGCCACATCAGCTTTGACGCCATCGCGGCGTCGTATGAGCAGCAGATGCTGGCGCTCATCAACGCAGGCGTTGACGTGCTGCTCATCGAGACCAGCTTTGACCTGCTGCAGACCAAGTGTGCCATCGCCGCCGCCTTCGATGCCATGCGCAAGGCGGGCAGGCGAGTGCCGGTCACCGCCCAGGTAACGCTCGAAGCCACCGGCACCATGTTGCTGGGCACGGAAATCGGCGCGGCGCTCACCGCGCTTGAGGCTTACGACATCGACGTCGTGGGCCTGAACTGCGCCACCGGCCCGGCGGAGATGAACGACGCCATCCGCTACCTGTGCGACAACTCAACCAAGCTGGTTTCCTGCCTGCCCAATGCCGGCCTGCCGCAGAACGAAAACGGCCAGACCGTGTATAAGCTCACGCCGCAGGAGCTGGCCGAATATCACCGCCGCTTCGTCAGCGAATACGGAGTGCGCATCGTGGGCGGCTGCTGCGGCACCAATGAGCACCACCTGAAGGCCGTGGTCGATGCGGTCGCAAACCTTGAGCCGCGCCGGCGTGAAAATTCGCCCCAGGCGGCTGCCGCCAGCGCCTACACCAGCGTTCCGCTCGATCTCGACCCCAAGCCGCTGATCGTGGCTGAAGAAATGAATACCACCACCCAGCGCTCGCATTTTCGCGACCTGGTGCGCGCGCAGAATTACGACGAGATCCTTGCGCTCTCCAAGCGGCTGGTGGCTGAAGGCTCGCACATGCTCGATCTTTGCTGCGCGATTGTAGGCGAAGACGAGAAGGGCTACATGAACGGCATCCTGGAGAAGGTCGCCACGCGTGTGCCCGCGCCGATCACGGTCGATTCCACCGAAGCCGACGTGATTGAGGAAGCCCTGAAGCGCATTCCCGGCAAAGCCATCATTAATTCCATCAACCTGGAAGACGGCGAAAAGCGTACTGCGCGCGTGCTGCCCGCAGCCAAGCGATATGGCGCCGCGGTGATCGCTCTCACCATCGATGAGCAGGGCATGGCGCTTACCGCCGATCGCAAAGTGGCGATTGCAAAGCGCATTTATGAGCTGGCCACCGGCAAGTACGGCATCCCCCCAAGCGATTTAATCTTCGATGCGCTCACCCTGCCAATTTCAACCGGCCAGGATGAATACCGCACCGCCGGCATCGAGACGGTGAACGCGGTGAAGCGAATCAAGGCTGAGTTGCCGGGCGTGCACACCATCCTTGGGGTCTCGAACATCAGCTTCGGCTTAAGCGTGTATGCGCGGCGAGTGCTGAATTCCGTGTTCATGCACGAAGCGGTGAACAACGGCCTTGATATGGCCATTGTGAACTACTCGAAAATTTATCCGCTCTACAAAATTCCTGAAGCCGAAGTCGAGCTGGCGCGCCGCCTCATCTTTTTCGACAAGTCGCAAGGCGACCCGCTGCAGGTTTACATGCGGCACTTCAGCGGCATGCAAGCCAAGCCGCAGGAATCGCCGGTGCACGCCGAGCAGCTCAGCGTGGAAGACCGGCTGAAGTTCTGCATCATCAACGGAGAAAAGGCCGTGGGCGACGCCGCCCACCGGCAGACGCTCGAACAAATTCTCGACGAGGCGCTTCGGCAATACACGCCGCTCGACCTCATCAACACCGTGCTGCTCGACGCCATGAAGACAGTCGGCGACCTGTTCGGCGCGCGCAAAATGCAGCTTCCCTCGGTGCTCGATTCGGCCGCGGTCATGAAGCAGGCCGTGGCCTACCTTGAGCCCAGGATGGAGAGGAAAGAAGGCTCAAAGAAAGCCACCATTGTGCTCGCCACCGTGAAGGGCGATGTTCACGATATCGGCAAGAACCTGGTTGACATCATCCTCTCGAACAACGGCTACCGCGTCGTCAATCTGGGAATCAAGCAGGCGTCAGATTCCATCATCTCCGCGGCGCGGGAGCACCATGCCGACGCAATCGGCTTGAGCGGATTGCTGGTGAAATCGACGCTTGAAATGAAGTACGTGGTGCAGGACCTGGAGCGCGCGCAGCTTGGCTTCCCGGTGATCTGCGGTGGCGCCGCACTCACTCGCAAGTACGTGGAAGACGATTTGCGCCGCGAATACTCGAACGCCGTGTTCTACGCCGGCGATGCCTTCGACGGCCTGCACATCATGGACGACCTGGCCTCCGCCAACGGCGCGCGCGAGGCGCGACTGGCAGAAGGCCGCACCGTCAAGCAGTTTCGCGCGGCAGCAGCCGCGGCTTCGCCTGCCTCTTCTGCGGAAGCAACTGCGCCGGCATCAGCGCCGAATATTGTCCTCGGTCCTGCGCCCAATATTCCGCAGCCGCCGTTTTGGGGCGCCCGCACCATTACCAACTGGGACTTGCGCCAAGTGTTCCGCTACGTGAACCTGACCGCGCTGTTCAAGAATCAGTGGCAGCTCAAGACGGCGTCGCAGGAAGATTATGTCCGCGCCGTGGAAGAAAAGTACAAGCCGGTGCTGGCCGCGTTGGAAGACGAAGTCATCCGCGAAGGCTGCTTCGAACCAAAATCGGTTTGGGGCTACTGGCCTTGCCAAAGCGACGGCAACGACGTCATCCTCTACGAACCGGAATCGAACGGCCGCAGGGAAATTGAGCGCTTCACCTTCCCGCGCCAGAAGGAAGGCCGCGGCCTGTGCATTGCCGATTTTTTTGCCTCGCGTGCTTCAGGCCAGCTTGACGTTATCGGTCTCTCGCTCGTCACCATCGGCGAGCGTGCCTCGCACGTTACTGCCGGCCTGTTCGAGCGCGGCGAATACACGCGCTACCTGTACCTGCACGGTCTGAGCGTCGAGACCGCCGAAGCGCTGGCCGAATTGGCCCACAAGCGTATTCGGGAAGAGCTGGGCATTGCCGGCGACGATTCCAGCCGCATCAGCGACCTGTTCCACCAGAAGTATCGCGGCTCGCGCTACTCGTTCGGTTATCCCGCGTGCCCCAATCTCGAAGACCAAGCCAAGCTGTTCGCTCTGCTCAAGCCTGAACAGGCGATCGGCGTGCGGCTCACGACCGGCTATCAGCTTGAGCCGGAGCAAAGCACCTCGGCCATCATCGTTCATCATCCCGCGGCCAAATACTTCGTGGTTTAGCTGGGAAAATGCCTGCGCCAGTATGCAGAAGGTTGCGAACCGGGATGCGGAAATCTCCCGGGTGCGCGATTCTGCGCGAATCGAATCAGAGACTTACGTTGCATTTCGCACGATTCTATTGGCACTCAAAATGCACTACTACGCCAGTCACAAGTGTTTTCACGTGGGGCGTGTATGCGCATATTGAAGTGGCTGGTCATGACGGCTGTGCTTCTGGCGGGCGCTTTTGCGTCGGCCGATAACCTTCCCGATCCACAACTCGATATCCTGGGCGGCGTCGGCAGCGTGAGCTTTACCGGCTCAATGTCGATTACTTTCACCTTCGACGGCACCAACCTGCAGTGCACCGCGGTAGTGGGCGATAACACAGTGCAGGGCGTGAGCGGTGGAAGCAACAGTTGCCAATTGGGCAGCTACAACGACGCGTTCGCCAACAACACCAACGGGAACATTCAGTCGTTCATCATCAACTTCGCCAACGTCCAGAGCGCCGGCTTCAGCGCGGGCGCTAACAGCATCTTCCAAACCGTCATTCCCAACGAGGCCGGAACGGGAGCGACCTATGGGGGCGGCCTGATTGCTCCCTGCGTCGTCACGGAAAGCACGAGCTGCGGTGGCGGCTCAACCTGCTTCGAAGGCTGCCCGGCGCCGCCCCCGGGTGCCTTCACCGAGTTCTACCTGAAGTTCACCAACGTCGAACTGGTGAACGGGTCCACAACCGCAACTTTCATCTCGAGCCCTGACGCGGTGTCCGCGCCCGAGCCCGCCTCCATGCTGCTGTTAACCGGCGGCATCGGGGTGCTCGGCATAATGCGAAGGAAGCTGCGGCGATAAATTTTTGGTCTGTGTCCTGGTAGGTAGGTGCGCGCCCGCAACAACGGGCGCGCTTTTATTTTGCCGCGGGTGACGCCGCAACCACTGCCTGGAATTCGCTGTTGGAGCGCAGGCGGGCAAAATCAGGCTCGGCGCGCGCCATGAACGGCTGCGCGCCCTTGCCGATGGCCTCTTTTAACGTGGCGATTGCGCCCGCGTCGTCGCCGGCGAAACTCTGCACCAGCGCCTTTGAATAAAGCAGGTCAGGATTGGCCGGCTCGAGCTTTACCGCCTGCTCGATGTGCAGCTCGGCATCCAGCTTTTTGCCGGTCTTGGCGTAGCACAGCGCCAGCACGCTCTTGGTAAACGTGTCTTTAGGATTCACTTTGAGCTGCTGCAGCGCCAGCCCGATGGCCTTGTCATACACCGGCGAAGCCTGGGCAGCGTGCCCGCTCAGGCGCAGGCCGTCGGCCAGGTTCTCCAGGTTCAGCGCGTAATTCGGATTCAGGTCCACGGCTTTTTG
>JAJPJZ010000239.1 GCA_021323935.1 Terriglobia bacterium
GGATGGTGTGGTCTTCGTCATCCTTGTACACCACGGGAAATGTCTTCGCCTCAGGCGCCACCAGGTTGAGCGGCGTGGGATGTTTATTGCTGCCGTTCACGCGCGAGCTGAGCTGCACCATCTTTTCAAGGTTGTAGGTCGCGTTAGGGTCAGTATCGGCGTCCGCCGGCATCACCAGCAGGAAATCGCGCGTTGGCGCGGTGCCCAGGTGATTGCCGTCATTGGGCTGGATCTCGTACCGCAGCGTGTAGATGCCGGCCGGGATGCGTTCGCCTTTGTAGTCGCGTGAGTCCTTGGCAAACTGAATGACGCCTACCAGCGTCGATTCCGTCAGCTTGTCGTACAACGCGCCCTGCTCGGGGTTCTTTCCCGCGGGAAGCTGCGCCCGGAACCAGGCATCTACCGGCCCATCCGGGGTGGCAACGCGGTAGCCCTGCGGCGCCAGTACTTTGCGAACTGCCTCGGAAACCCCCGTGTCGCTGAGCGCGGGCAGGGTTTCAGGCTTTTGAATGCTGGCCTGCGCCGCGGCAATTTGCCCGCAGGCAAAGAACATGGCTCCCAGCAGAACAGAGCGGAACACCGGTTTCATGCTGCCAAGATACTATTCCGGGTTGGCCGGTTGGAAGTGCAGGGCGGCCGCGGCTACGCGGCTGACGCTTTGGCTGCAGCGGCTCTCGGCGACGCCGCCGCCGGCTGCTTGAATGGAACCAGCACTACGCCGCCGGAATCGGTGCCTACAATCGAGTGCTCTGAACACGTGCTGCACAGCCAGAAGTACTCGGGCCCATGGGCCGGCCAGGTAGCAATCAGGCGGCGAGCCGGAACCGCGCCGCCAGGGTCACTTAACCGATGCGGGCGCGCGACGTGAGAGAGAACGTCGGGCTCCACGCGGAATACCTTGCCATCGTGCAGGTAGCGGAACTTAGCTGAGCATTCCGGATTCGCGCACTTGGATAACATCGCGGCCCCCCTTAAAACCTAGACTGCCGGACATCTGCTCTTGCGATTTATCCACGACGCCGCATCTGGCAGCGTCACACGTTTGCTCAGTGACTATGATGCTCCTTTTCAGAGTTCGTTGTTGCGGAAAAAGTTGGAAATTTTTTTCCACACGCAACCCGCCTGCCCAGTCCGGCATTGCGCCATTCCCGTGCAAAGGCCCTTGCCGCAGGACTTTGCGCCCGCCTACTCAACCGCTCCGCCGCTTCGATCTTCGATATGATGGCCGCAACACAGTGGGTGTTCCATGAAGATGTTTGCCATCTTGCTTTTGCCGATGGCGCTGCTGGTGCAGCATCAGGGTTGTGACCTTTCAGGCGGTGCCGATTCCATCCGCACGCAATTCCAAGCCCAGCTTACGCCTTACTTCCGCAACGCCACGGTTGAAGTGAACAGCAAAGATGAGGCCATCCTGGGCTTTACCTGCAACACCGACGCTGGCCCCAAGCTGATCGAGCAGGCTCAGGACATGCTGGCGCACAGTGACGGCATCGCCCGTCTGCGATCGCTCGATAAATGGGGGACGGCCATGGGTACGCAGGTGTACCGCACGGTCGCAATCGGCTTTTCCGATACCGTCGTTACACTCGATATCGCCAGCAACAAGATTTCGCAAACGCCCGCCACCGAAGATTACCGCCGGCGCTTCCAGGCGGCATGCCATCCCAGCCTTCCCGATGTTTCAATTTACGTGGCTTATTACCGCATCACGCCGCCGCACCCGGTGAACGGCCGGCCCAGCTTCGTGGTGTTCGATACCGTCGGTTTGTGGAGCGACGCCGAGTGGCCGCAGCACCGCGATGACGAAATTTCGGCGCGCCGCGACATGATCGTGAAGCAATATGGCAACCAGTTTCCCGGCGCAACCGTGGAGTTCATTGCCAGTGAGAAAGTTGCCGCGCCCGAATGGCTTGGCCGCCGCGCCGAGCAGGAAGAGCGCGCCAGCGCCTCGTCCATAATGTCGCAGCCATAACGGGTGCAGCCTGGCGGGATGTTGCGAGAAATTTGGCGCCGCGCTTTGCTCAGCTTGCTTGCGGCGCCGGTGCCGCCGCAATCTCATCCAGAATGGCCTGGGCTGCCGCCCGGGGATTGCCGGCTCCGGTAATCGGCCGGCCCACGACGATGTGGGTGGCGCCGGCGGCAATGGCGTCTGCTGGAGTGACCACCCGGGCCTGGTCGTCATGCCGCGCCCCCGCCGGCCGTACCCCTGGAGTCACAATGGCGAAGCCGGTCCCCAGCTCCCGCCGGATTTCGGCAGCCTCTTTGGCAGAAGCGACTACGCCGTCGCAGCCGGCGGAGCGTGCCAGCGCAGCCAGCCGCAACGCCTGGTCGAGAATGCGGCCCGCCATGCCGATCTCCTGCAGTTCCGCCTCGGTGTGGCTGGTCAGCACCGTAACGGCCACGACCAGCGGTGGAGCTTCAGCCTCCTGCGCCGCCCTGACCGCCGCTTTCAGCATCTGCGAGCCGCCGCTGGCGTGCACTGTGATCATGCCGACTCCTAGCGCCGCCGCGGCCTTGACCGCGCCCGCAACCGTTGCCGGGATGTCGTGATATTTGAGGTCGAGGAAGATGTTGTGCCCCGCCTGCTCCAGCTCGCGCACAAAAGCCGGTCCTTCGGCGGTAAAAAGCTGCTTGCCCACCTTGAACCAGCCGGCAGTCTCGCCAATAGCGCTGACGGCGCGGCGGGCTTCAGGGGCTGCCGGGAAGTCGAGCGCCACAATCAGCCGCTCAGCGGCCGTGAGCGCCGAGAAATTGCGTGCAGGAATGGCTGGTTCAGCCAGCTTCATCGGCAGCTAGCTTACACCAACCCCAGGGTGGGCAATCGTGCAAAAAGCTGCCCGATTGCCCATCTGAAATTGATTTTATTGCTTGGTTAAACGCCGCATTTGTGGGAGGTTTGCGGACGCTCTGCCGGAGCTTTACGGCTCGGGGCTGGCCAGCGTTGCCGACGCCGGCGCGAAGTTTTCAGCCACCACGGCATCCCGCTTCGGAACCAGGTCAAGGCGGACGGTTTCTACGCCATGCGCCCTGAGGCCCAGCATCTGGGCTGCGCCGTATGAAAGGTCAATGATCCTGCTCCGGGGAACCGGGCCGCGATCGTTGACCGTCACCACCACCCATTTGCCGGTCCGCAGGTCCGTAACCCTTACGACCGTCCCGAGCGGCAAGGTGCGGTGGGCTGCCGTCAGCCTGAACATCTCGTAGCGTTCGCCGCTCGCAGTCTCCCTGCCATCGAACGCCTTTCCATACCAACTGGCTTTCCCCACCTGGTAAGGCTTGCTATGCGCTGATCTCGCGGGTTCTTTCTTTGAGCCGGCGCTCGGATGCTTAATTGGTGCTGCGTCTAGCATTGCCACGAACAGAAACGTGGCAATAGCCTGCGCCAGTACTTTTCGCATTCAATCACCTCAGCCGGTGGTTTCTACCCAAACAGCGGGCTGCCTTTGAACCACAACGGCGCCTTCGAAATTTGACCTCCCCTGGGTGACAGTTCCAAAATTGTCTCAAGCCGAGGGGGGCAAAGCAACCTGTTTTTTGTCAGTTGCTTTGTTTTCAATAGTTTGCAAAACGTCAGGAACGCCGGTTCTTGCCTTTCACCGGCCCGGGTTCCCTAGTCGTGGCGGCGCGTTGAATTTAGGATGGCGGGCCGGCGGCGGAGGGTTGGCGCAGGAGCCCGGCCGAGCGGCTCTCACGGCCCC